>JACZXC010000024.1 GCA_022571825.1 Myxococcales bacterium
CTGGGGCAGGACGGCGGGGTAGCGGAAGTCGCGGAACTGATGGATCTCTACGCCCGCGCCCTCAACGATCTGGGAGGATTCCTGACGGAACGCTACGGGGGTCGTTTCGAGGGGCCGGTGATCGAGGCGGGGAGATCGGCCGGGCGCCTGGTGGAGATCCTGGCGGCCATGCCGTTCTACCGCGACGTCTCCCAGATCGAGGGGATCGAAGTTCCTTTCTACAAGCGCGCCCAGCTCACCGCGGCGGATCTGGCCGTCGCGTTCGCCGGCCGAGGATACGGAGACTTCACCGACCTCCGCGAGCTCACGAGCTTCGCGGACAATCTGGTACCTCACGTTCTGCGCCGATCCGGAGCTCTCATCTATGCTCCGGATCTGGCGAAGCGCATCGATGCCGAGGAGTCGATCGATTCCGGATCCGCCGAAGAAGTGGAGATCCGCGCGGCGGCGGTGCACGCGGTAGAGCTCTGCGTCGAGAGTTTGCGCAAGGCCGGCGTTTCGATGACGGCGCACCGCCTCGACTACATCCTGTGGAGCCGAGGGCAGACGCCGGCGATCAAGGCGCATCCGCGCCATCGCACGCGGTCGGTCTACTACTGATGCCGGAGAGGGTGCGCGTGATCGACGGAACGCTGATGCTGATACTGGGTCTGGTCGGAGCACTCTCGATCTTGGCCTATGCGAAGGGCGGCTTCGATCTGGTTCGCGGCGGTCTCGGCGACGGCGGTCACTTGCTGCTCCGGTATGCGCCGATCATCGCGGTGTCGTTTCTGGCCGCGGGTCTGGCCCAGATTCTGGTCTCTCACGACTGGGTGCGAGAGACACTGGGCCGGGACTCCGGATTGCGCGGTATCCTGATCGGGACCGCCGCGGGCATCATCACCCCCTCGGGACCCTTCGTCTCCATGCCCCTGGCCGCGGTGATGATGCGCTCCGGGGCCGGCACCGGTCCCGTGGTGGCCTTCCTGACCGGCTGGAGCCTGCTCGCGCTTCACCGCTTCGTCGCCTGGGAAGTGCCCATTCTGGGCTGGCGCTTCGCGGCCCTTCGCTACGCGGTGTGCTTCGCGCTGCCGCTGGTGGCCGGCTTGATCGCCCGGGCTGTCACTCGTTAGGCCGTCCCGCCCTCGTCGGGGCGTCGGTGGTCCGGCCGTTGCTGGTTGGCTGGGCGGGAGGTGACGGCGAAGCCGCCGCTTCCGTCTCCCCACCCGATCGTGACAGCAACGCGATCGCGTCGGCGATGGCGAGGGCCGATCGTTCCGACAGGTAGGGTGCGCGGAGTTGCTCGAGGGCCGCCGCGCGCACCCGAGTCGCTTCGAGGTCCCGGGGAAGCTTCAGCAGGAGCTGGGCGATGCGTTCTCCGATGCGGATCAGGCCCGGGCGCAGGGAGGTGTTCAGGTCGGGAAGTGGCTCGGGACCGACATAGGTTCGATCTTTTACAGCCTTCCACTGGACTTCTTTTGCCGCTTCCATCTGCGCCCGAAACAGCCGGTGGACCCAGACGTCGGGCGGCGGGGCGACCCCAGCGCGTTCGGCGGCGGCGTGAACCTCAGCGACGACGGCATCCAGAACCAGCTCCTCGCGTTCGGGCACTTCCAGGGGAAGGCCCGCGCGGCGCTTCGCCACGCCGACCAACGGCATCAGGGCGAGGCGCTCGTCGATGGCCGCCAGAAGGGAGCCCAGGGCGGTGGCGACGGGTCGCCCCGCGCCCTCACCGAGGTAGCGCCGCCGGAGCGCAGCGAGGCTGCCGTCGCGCTCTCGCGCCATCAACCAATCGTTCAGGTCGGCGGCCAGGGCGGGCCGGTCGCTCCGTACCAGGATTGCCTTGCGGTCCCGGGTGAAAGGGCCGAGCACCGCGAGACCTTGGGTGTCGCGAATCCAGATCGCGGCCTCCAACGTGTCGGTCACCGCGGCGTGGAGGTTCTGCTCCACGAGGGCCGTCCGCACCGCGAGGTTGTCGCGGATCGAGATCAGCACGGCTCGCGGGAACCACTCGCGAGCCACGCGCTCGAGGTGCCCGCCGGCGTTGACGCCGATGCGGACGTCCCCGCGATTGAGATCCTCGACCTTGGACCAGCGTTCGGGTTGTCGGACCAGCAGCACCGCGCCGGTTTCGACCACCGGCACCGTGAAGCGGCCCGCCGCCGACCGCTCGGGGCGGACCGTCACACCGGAAATCGCCAGGTCGAAGCGTCCCGCATGGAGGGCCGGGATCAGATCGGACCAGCGAAACCGAACGAACTCGAGCGTCAGTCCGCGCTCCTCGGCGTAGGCCCGCGCGATCGCCACCGAGAAGCCCTCGGTTGGCCCCGATTCCTCGACACCGGAGATGCTGAAAGGGGCGTAGTCGCCGGAGGTGCCGACGCGAAGGGTCTGGGGCACCGGCGCCGGGACCGCCGTTGCACCCAGGGTGAGAAGCACGGGAAAGAGACTGGGTATTCGCCAGCGCACGGCGGCTCAGGATAAGCGAGGCGGCCCATGGATGAGTTGACCCCGCCGGGTCGATCGTGTAACCTCTGGTGATTATTACGTTTCTTGCCTCCCTGCGCCGGATACAGCCCCCGCAAGATTCCCGTTGCGCGATCGGTCGAAGGCGGTCCGGCGGGCATGACGCTGGGCGGGAAAGCCCGCAATGAGGTGACGCGCCATGTTGTCGATGGAAGAGATCGAACAAGGCATTCGGGTCACCCACCGGAACACGGCTCTCCGGTACTCCGTCGTCGACGCGGGCGATGATGAAGTGCTGCTGAGCCCCGAATCCGACGGCATGCAGGACCTCGTGGTCCCGGTCAAGCTGTTCCGCGAGGAGTTCGTGCTCACCGACCGATTCGGCCTGGGTCGCAACCGGAGTCGGAGTCGGAGTCGGAATCGGGGCCGCGGCCGTCGCCAGGTTCCCGCCGTTGCGAGTGGACCCAAGGTCAAAGGGAAGATCAAGAAGCTCGTTCGCGATCGGGGTTTTGGATTCGTTCGCGGTGACGACGGCAAGGAGGTCTTCTTTCACCGCTCGGGGCTGGGGTCGACCGACTATGACTCGCTTGCCGAGGGAGACATCGTCGAGTACGTGGTTCAGGAAGGGCCCCGGGGCGCTCGCGCCGAGAACGTGCGAACGGTCTCCGAATCGACCGCTGCCATCACCTGAAGCCACCCTCGAACCGGCCCGCGCGTGCTCGGCGGGAGCGGAGTCGGGTGGATAACGCCCGCCGCCCCTGATCGCTGACCGGCGTCCGATTTCGGATCCGGGCTAACTCGAATATCGGTGCACGATCGGCAGCCGGCGACCGGACCCGAAGGCCTTGGGTGAGGTTCGCAGGACCAGGGGGCCCTGACGGCGCTTGTACTCGTTGCGATCGACCCGCGCCACCACGTCGCGCACCGTCTGTGCGGTTGCGCCGGTTGGCGCCTCGATTTCAGAGGTGCTCAGGCCCCCCTCGATCGCCTTCTCGAGGATGGCGTCGAGGACGTCGTAGGGCGGCAGGTCGTCGCTGTCGAGCTGGCCGGGGGCGAGTTCGGCCGAGGGCGGCTTCTCCAGAACGCTGGTCGGGATGCGTTCGCCCGTGGCGTTCGCCCGGTGGGCAAGCGCGTAGACATCGCGCTTGAACACATCACCGAGTACCGCCAGCCCCCCCACCGTGTCGCCGTAGAGCGTGCAGTACCCCACAGAGAGCTCGCTCTTGTTTCCCGTGGCCAGGACCAGCCGACCCTCGGCATTCGACACCGCCATCAGGACCGCACCGCGGATGCGCGACTGGATGTTCTGTTGGGCGATGCCGTAGTCATCGCGTTGGCCGAAGAGGTCGCGGAACACCGAAAGGTAGGATTCGTAGATCGGAATGATGTCGACACGACGCGTCTCGATGCCGAGGTTGGCTCCCAGGGTCTCGGCGTCGCGCACGCTGTGATCTGACGAGAAGGGGCCGGGCATTGCGACGCCGAGGACCCGGTCGGGTCCCAGTGCTTCGACGGCCAGATGCGCCGTCACCGCCGAGTCGATCCCACCGGAGAGTCCGACCACGGCGCCGGGGGGGAGCCCCTGCTTCCGGAAATAGTCGCGGATGCCGAGGACCAGCCCGGATTCGAGCTGGCCGGCCGCGTCCGGGTCGCGGATCTCGTCCAGGGCCCGGGTCTCTCCGGACCCGAGGTCCACGATCTCGAAGGCGGGTTCGAACAGTGGAAGCGACGTTAGCACGCGTCCCTCGGCGTCGACGGCGAAGGAGCCTCCATCGAAGATGAGCTCGTCGTTGCCCCCCACCTGGTTGACGAAGACAATGGGGATGCGGTTTCGGGCGGCGAGCGCCGCAATCATGCGGCGGCGCTCAGCCGGCTTGCCGACATTCCAGGGAGACGCGGACAGGTTCACGACGAAGTCCGCACCGGCGCTCGACAACTCGGCGATGGGATCGAGCGGGTATCGGAGTTCATCTCCCCAGACATCCTCGCAGACGGTGAGCCCCAGGGCCGGACCGCCATCGGGCAGCGACGCCGCTTCTCGCTTTCCCCCGCCCAGGAAGTATCGGGTCTCGTCGAAGACGTCGTAGCTGGGGAGCAGCGACTTGGGTCGCACCGCGACACGCGATCCGCCCGCCAGCAGAACCGCCGCGTTGTGAAGATGGCGCGGCCCCGTCTCCCGAGTCGGGATCACGGCACCGAGCGCGATCGCCACGTGTTCCGATGCGGGGTGGAGCGCGTCGAGTTCGCGAAGCTGATCCCGGACGAATCCGTCGCGTTCGACCAGATCCATGGGCGGATAGCCCGTGAGGACCAGCTCGGGCAGGACGACGAGGTCCGCACCTTCGCTGGCCGCCTTGGCCGCAGCTTCTTCCACAAGCCGCCGGTTTCCGGCCAGATCGCCGACAGTGGGATTCACCTGCGCCAGGGCGACGCGCATGGCCGCAGGATCGGCTGCAGTGGCGGTGGCGTCAAGCGGTCGACCTCAGGGCAGGTAGACGGTGTTGACCCTCGCCGTGCACGCGTGCTTGGTGTTCCCCTCGACCTCGATGCGGACCCCGAACGTTACGCGGACGCCACCGCGCGGAAGAGGCCGCACGCTTCGGATCTCCCCGTGCAAGCGGACCCGGGAACCCGCCGGAACCGGCGCCGAGAGTCGCAGCTTGTCGATCCCCGTGTTGATCGCGGCAGTCCAGCCGTCGATCCGGAGCAGTTGATCCATCAGGTCCGGTACCAGCGCAATGGTGAGATAGCCGTGGGCGATGGTTTGCTTCCATGGCGACTCGCGGCGAGCGCGTTCGACGTCGCAGTGGATCCACTGATGATCGCCGGTCGCCCGGGCGAACCTGTCGATCCGCTCTTGGTCGACCGTGATCCATTCGCTGACTCCGAGCCGTGTCCCTTCGTAGTCCTTGAGGGCAGCCAGGCTCGGAATGACGATGGGCATGAATTCGTGAGCCCCGTTTTCGGCGCCAAGCCTAGGTCAGGCGCGTTCGATTTCCAGAACCTCGTGCCAGTGCTCGGTCTCCGTGTGGTGGCGGATGACCGAGGCCCGGTCGAAACGGACGGGGAAGCGGGCGTGTCGGCGGTGGACCAGGTACGCGTCCTCGAGCTCCCGCACCTCCAGCACGTCGTCCAGGGTCTCGACCCCCCGATCGGTCCAGATTCGAACGCGGCGCCGGACGCGCGGGCGCAGCTCGAGGCGCAGGGCCGTGCCGACGGCCCGGGCCAGGAGGTGCGCCGCTGCGGTCTCGTGTCCGATCAGATCGAGGGGCTCGGCCGGGGTCGCAATCCGTGCCGCCCTCAGTATCCGGAGCACCTTCCCCAGGCCTCTCACCGCGGAGGGGGTCAAGGCGGGGCCCAGGTCCGCGTAGTCGTCGACGCTGTCGACCCCAAGGCTCCCGCTCAGGGGTCGAAAGCGGAGCTGAACACCTACACCGCCATCCGCACGCCGCGCCGTCGCGTTGGAGAAACGGGCGCGAATGCGATACCGCCTCGACACGGCGGAAGAGTAGCCGGCCCGCCGGACCTCCTCGATCCGGGCGTGGATCCACGCCCGGGCGGGTCGCGGATGTCTATAATCGCTTGGCGCTCTGGGGAGCGCCCGAAAAGTCTCAGGAGAAAAGCCCACCATGCTTACCCGACCCCGTATCGTCGCCATCGCGTGCGTGCTCTTCGCGCTGATCGCCGGTTACTTTTCGACTGGTCATCTCCTGTACAAGCTGCCGATCGGACTCGACCCGAGCGGCTTCGCTTTCGGCGACACCATCCAGTCCATCGCCCGGGTCCTCTCGCCGGACCTCAGTCTGAACGTCGCGGGAATCGTCTGGCTCCTGGTCTCGCTCTTCGCGATCGCCACCCTCGCATTCTTCGCGATGCGCGCCTCGGTGCGCGCCGAAGCCGCGTCGTCGGACGCGAGTCGGCGTCGGTTCCTGACGGGCGCCTGGGGAGTGGCCCTCGGATCGCTGGTGACGGCGACGGCCGCCGCCGCGGCCCGAGGCATGTACGGTATCGGACACGGAGGTCGCGGTTGGCTCGGCATCAACAAGAGCATTCAGGCGCCGGTCGTCAGGACCCATCCGGAGTGGATGGAGTCCTGGAAGGGCAGCCGCGTGCGGAGCTATCGGCGCCTGGGCCGTACCGAGTGGAAGGTCTCGGATATCGTGCTGGGCACCGGCCAGATCAGCCGCGAGAACGGCGAGGCGATCGCACGACTCGCAATCGATCGAGGCGTCAACTACTTCGACACCTCCCCCGACTACTCCGGCTCCGGGAGCGAGCAGGTCATGGGTCGCGCGATCAAGGGAGTGCGCGATCGGCTCTTCATCGCCACGAAATTCTGTACGCCGACCGGACATCTTCCGTCGGGAACCCCGGTGACGAAATACAAGGCCGCGCTGGAGGGGAGCCTTCGGCGACTGGGGACCGACTACGTCGACCTGTGCCACATCCACTCCTGTGACGACGTCGAGCGACTCATGGATCCCTACGTCCACGAGGCATTCGACCAGCTCAAGGAAGAGGGCAAGGTCCGCTACCTGGGTTTCTCGACCCACACGCCGAATCTGGTCGAGGTGGCCAACACCGGCATCGACTCGGGCCGCTTCGACGTGATGATGCTGGCCTACCACCACGGGCAGTGGGCCTCGATGGCCGACATCGTCGAGCGCGGCGCGCGCGAGCAGGACATGGGCGTGGTGGCCATGAAGACACTCAAGGGAGCCAAGCACAACGGTCTCGTTGGCTTCCGCGAGCACGCCGACGCCTATTCCCAGGCGGCCCTCAAGTGGGTGTTGTCGAACCCGAGGGTTTCGTGCGCCGTGATCTCCTTCTTCGAGCTTCAGCACGTCGACGAATACCTCTACGCATCGGGCCGCGGCGTCGAGCCACGCGATGTTTCGATCTTGCAGGAGTACGACCGCCAGATCCTCGGAAGCTATTGCGCTCCCCATTGCGGAGTTTGTCTCGACTCCTGCCCGGAGAACCTTCGGATCCACGACATCCTGCGACATCGGATGTACTTCGAGGACTACGGGTGGGAGAAGGAGGCGATGCGCCTGTACTCCAGTCTGGAGAAGCAGGCGTCGGTATGCGTCTCGTGCACCGCTCCCTGCACTGGCACCTGCCCGGTGGGCATCCCGATTCAAGAGCGCACCATCGGCGCCCACGCTCTGCTCAGCTAGCGCCGGGCCTCGCCGCTCGCTGATCACTCGCCTTCGGAAGAGAGGGGAGCGAAGTCGGCTCGGGGGTCGACTTCCACGCTCGCTGAACGCTGTTCGCTGAGACCGCTGTCCGTCAGCCGTCTTCGCCGTGGATGGCGATCACGAAGGCGTCGTGAAGGGCGACGCGAATCCGCTCTCGAGACGCGCCGCCGTAGACCTTGCGGAATGCTTTGAGAGGGATGATGCCCTTGGCCATCGAGCGGTGGCCGCCGCCGACGCCCAGCCCTTCCACCACGGCGCGTACCACCTCTCCGGCGGCGCGGACGTATCCGACGTTTCGCACCGAGAACACGAGATCCGACCCGACGATTCCCGCCGCGATCGCCCACTCCGCTCCCTCGGCCTGAAGGGCGAGATCGGCGACCTGGGGAATCACGTCCTCGCGGACACGACCCAGCACCAACAGGTGGACGCCGTCTTCGACCCGAGAGCTGACGAGTCCCCGACCCAGGGCGCGCAGCCCCGCGGCGGGGAGCGCCGGCCGCTCGATTCGCCGCAGCAGCGCCGGACTGTGGTGGGCGTGCAGGAACGCGAACGCCGCCATGTCGTGCCGGCTGGTCTCGCGTCCGAGCAGCTGGGTGTCGGTCTTGATTCCGTAGACAAGGGCCGTGGCCAGCCGCTGTCGCAGCTCCATTCCGCAGGCGCGGATGTATTCGGTGAGGATCGTCGCGGTGGCGCCGTACGAGGGTCGGATATCCTTCAGGACCGCGTCGTAGCCGGATCGCTCGGGGTGATGGTCGATTACGAGATCGACGGAGCGCACCCGGGCCGGGGGACTCTCGCCGAACACGCTGGGCTGAACATCGACCAGGGCGATGCCGTCGAACTCGTCCAGCTCGTCGGGTGTCACGGTGCGCACGTCCAGGCCCAGCGCCTGGATCATGGCGCGATTCTCGGGGCGTTGAACTCCCCCAAAAGAAATCAGGGGCGCCGTCGGGCTCTTGCGTCCGAGCAGGGCGCGCAAGGCCGTACCACAGGCGATGCCGTCCGGGTCGGGATCCGGCTGTAGCAGGATTCCGATCTTCTCCCGGGGCTCGAACAGCGCCCGAATATCGACCACGCGTCTCAGGTTGGAGAGATGCGTGAACTCTTCGTCGATATCGTCGCGGATGAGAGAGCGCAGTCCGGTTCGCAACAGGCACGGATGGTCGGGAAGATCGTCGGGGTCGACGCGGTCGGAGAGCGCCAGAATCGGCGCCCCGGGTACCGCCTTACCGATCACCGAGACAGCGGTTCGGAGAAAGGCGGTTTCCTCGCTCACGACCGCGAACTCGTTGCCGGGCTTGGGGCTGAGCCTTCCGATGGCCTCGGCGCTGAGGCCGCCTTGGAGCGTTCGGAATCCGGTCGGTCGCGCCCGCGGCTCGTCGTCCCGGGGGATCCAGGTCAGATCCTCGTTCTCCCCGGTGCCGATCCGGCTCCAGAGGCGTGCCAGCTCTGCTCCATCGCAGATGATGATGCGGCGTGCCACCCGGTCCCTCCGAAGCGCGGCTCTCGTGACCCGCATTGGCCCCGCGCAGGTATCCGCAGCGGCCAACGAGCCGAGGAGTGTAGCTGTATCGACCACCCGGCATTCGGAGTTTGACCCCAGGGGGACCTCGCGTGTGGTCTACGCTGTCGACCCGTGCCCAGGCGCCGCGGAGAGCGAAGGTGGGTGGAGGCGAAGCGGGAGGGAGCCGGGTGCAACAAGTCTTCGTGGGCGACATTCAGGGCTGTGCCGACGAGTTCGAGGGCCTCCTCGAGAGTCTGCAGATGCGCTTCGGCGTCGACTTCGAGCTGTGGGTGGTTGGCGACGTCGTCAATCGCGGACCCCAGAGCCTTCGGGCCTTGAGCCTGCTTCGGGATTGGGTCGAAAACCGCGGCGCCCACTATGTGCTCGGAAACCACGAGATCGCTCTCTTGCGCACCGCGGCGGGGCTGCGCTCCCTGCGACGCCAAGACACCTTTGGCGATGTCCTCGAGCGGCCCGCGTCTGATGGCTGGTTCGATTGGCTTCGGTCGCGCCCGCTGGTCGAGACGGGACGTCTCGGGCGGCAGCCCTTCGCCATCGTCCACGCTGGCGTTCATCCGGATTGGAGTCTCGACGAGCTGGTCGCCCGGGGACGGCGGATCCGAGACCGCCTGGGAGGTGAAAGCCGTCGGGAGGCAGAGCAATTTCTCGCCGCCGATTCTCGCGAAGAGTCGAGTCGCGCCGACGTCGAACGTCTCACTCGGTGTCGGAGCGTGGCGGCCAACGGGGATTGGTTCGAGCAGCCCTCGGTGGAGGGAGCCGACCCCTGGCATCTTCAGTGGGCCCGCCGCGGCCACGGCTACGGAGTCGTCTACGGCCACTGGTCGCTCCAGGGCCTCCACGTGGCACCGGGCCTCCGGGGTCTCGATACGGGATGCGTCCACCACGGCCGCGGACGCGATGGAGCGTTGACCGCCTGGCTGCCCGACCCGACGGCGGAAACGCCGTTCGATGCTCCCGACACGAATTTCTTGAAGATTCCGGCTCGACGCGCGTACCCGCGGCCCTGACCGCAGGTTTCGGTCCCTCCGGAGTTTGGAGCAGCGGCGGAGAATCGTCCGGCGCTCGCAGAGGTATTGATGACTGCGTCCGGTAGGCGTAGTCTGGTTGTGTACGGCGGGCTTCGCGGTGCGAGGAGATCGAGGTTTCGCTCCCGTCGACCCACACAACGCGCCGCGCAAGCCTCGTACAGATCGGAGAGTCGGTGGGAGCGAACGGGCTCGCAACGCCGGCAGGCGGACACGAGCTGCGGCGCGGGAGGACTTCCCGGACCCGGGAGCTTCCAAACAACGCGCGAAGTTCGAGGGGACGCGTCGGGCGCCACCGTCGGTAGGGCCCTGATCGAGCCGTGAGGAAGACCGGTTTCGCCGCGGCGGTAGCAGCGCTTCCCGACATCACGCCGAGTGCGGACACGAGGTCGCCTGGGCGTGGGACTCCGCATGACCCCAGGTCCAGCCCCGTCGGAGGACCGGGAAGCCCGCCGCCGCCTCGGCAGCTTCGATCTTCACCAGCGCGTGTGCCAAATCGATGAGCACGGTGGGCGAACGCGCGCCCTGGAGCCGGAGCAATGCGCGATCGCTGAACTCCAACGGCGGGCGACGGGTCGAAGCGCGCTTCAGCTCGACTCCAGCTCGCGGTCGGGGAAGCTTGGGGCGAGGCGCTGGGAAGGTCGGTTAGACTGGCGAGCCCACGCGAGGAAGTGAAGCATGCCGCAGGTCAAGATTCCCCCGCCCTATCGGGGGCCGACCGGGGGACGAGCCACCGTCCATGTCGACGGGCCCACCGTGGGCGACTGTCTGGCGGCCCTTGCCGAAAGCCACCCCGGGCTGGGAGAGCTGCTGCAGGAACCGGGGGGTGCGCTCCACCGATTCGTCACGGTCTTTGTGAACGGGGACGAGGTCGAACGCTCCGCCCTGGATACACGCGTAGGCGCTTCCGACGAATTGGAAATCCTGACGGCCCTGGCGGGGGGCTGATCCCCGTCCCGGAGGGCCTCTGTCTCTGGTATTCTGCCGTCCAGCACCCGAACGACTGAAGGAGGGACCCGATGGGCGGCCCGACCGGCGACCGGCTGATTCGCGTGGACATGACGACCCAGACTGCGACGACCGAAGCTTTTCCCGAGGAGTGGAAGCTGCTCGGCGGTCGCGCACTGTCGGCGCGAATTCTCCTCGAGGAGTGCGATCCGACCTGCGACCCCCTGGGCCCGGACAACGTCCTGGTCATGGCACCCGGCGTGATATCCGGAACCGCGGCACCGACCTCGGGGCGGATTTCAATCGGTGGCAAGAGTCCTCTGACCGGTGGGATCAAGGAGGCCAACGCGGGTGGCAATCCGGGTCAGGACCTGATGAAGCTCGGTTACCGCGCCGTCATCGTGAAGGGCCAGCCCCAGGATTCCGAAAAACGCTACGCCCTCGACGTGACCGACAGTGGTGTCGAGGTGGTCGATGCGAGTGCGCACAAGGGGAAGTGGAACTACGCGCTGATCGATGACCTCGCGAAAACCTACTCCCAGACGACGTCCTTCATCTCGATCGGTCCCGCCGGCGAGATGATGCTCACCGGCGCGTCGGTGGCATGTACGGACCAGGAAAAGGAGCGGCATCCGGCCCGCCACGCCGCGCGCGGAGGGCTCGGTGCGGTCATGGGCTCCAAGGGGCTGAAATACGTGGCCATCGATCCCGGCAAGGCCCGAGTGCGCCAGCCCGCCGAGCGCAAGGAATTCGCTCAACTTTGCAAGAAGTATACGAAGGACTACCTCGCCGGACCGCAGATGTTCAAGACCGGCACGAGCACGGTGGTCCCGGTGGCGAATATGCTCAACACCTTCCCCTACAAGAACCGCGTGGAGGGACAGTCGCCAGACGCGGAGACCCTGGACGGCAAGAACATCATCGCCAGCTTCGAAGAGCGGGGCGGCGGAATGCACAACTGCATGACCGGCTGCGTCGTCTCGTGCAGCAACGTGGTCCACGACAAGGAGGGCAACTACAAGACCTCGGCCCTCGAGTTCGAAACCATCACGATGCTCGGGTCGAACTGTGGCATTGCGAGCTGGGAGGATGTGGCGGACCTGGACCGTCTCTGCGACGAGGTGGGCCTCGACACCATCGAGACCGGCGCCGCGATCGCCGTCTACATGGACTCCGGGGAGATGGAGTTCGGCGACGCGGAGGGCGCAAAGCGGATCTTGCATGAGATCGCCGAAGGCACCGAACTGGGCAAGACCATCGGCAACGGCGCCGCCGCGATCGGCCGGAAGCGCAAGCATCACCGGGTGCCCGTCGTGAAGGGCCAGGCGATTCCCGCCTGGGATCCGCGGCCGCTCAAGGCCACCGGCATCACCTACCTGACGAGTCCGATGGGCGCAGACCACACGGCGGGCCTGATCGTGAATCCGGGTCTGCCGCAAGACGAGTGGGTGCGGGCCTCCCAGGAATCGCAGTTGGTCAACGCGGCCTGCGATTCTTCGGGTTTCTGTCAGTTTCTGCAGCCGACCCTGGACGACATCCGAACCTTCTACGGTCTTCTCTACGGCGAGGAAGTCACCCGGGAGACGATCGCGGACCTGGCCTGGCAATGCCTCGCCGACGAGTGGGAGTTCAACCGCCGCGCGGGATTCACGGAGAAGGACGACGTCATGCCGGAATGCATGATGAAGGACCCCATTGGTCCCGCGAAGGTCGTCTGGGACGTGCCCAAGGAGCTGGCTGCCCAGGCCTACATACGGCTCGAGGCCCGAGAGGAGCTCTTCACCGCGAAGGCCACCGGCTGACGCGAGGCCCGTCCCCAGGTTCAAAAAGTTCACGGCGAGGACCGTCCCCGCATGCGCGACGTTCGGATGCGAGGGTTTTCGGAGCGGGTCGACGTGGAGGAGGTCGAGGCGTTTCTCGATCGCCACACCCGGGCGCTCTCAGCGGAGCCGGTGGACCTGCTCGCCTGCGTCGGGCGCGTGCTCGCCGAGGACGTCCGGGCGGAGGTCGACGTTCCGGGCTTCCCCCGTTCTGCCATGGACGGCTACGCGGTTCGCGGTGAAGATACCTTTGGGGCCTCGAACTACGACCCGATTTCCCTCGCCATCGCGGGTCAGGCATTACCCGGGCGACCCTTCCGGGGACGGGTCGAGTCCGGCGGGGCGGTACGCATCATGACCGGCGCCGCGGTTCCCGAAGGCGCGGATGCGGTGGTGATGGCCGAGGTCTGTAACGAGCGCGACGGGCGGGTGGAGGTGACCGCGCCCGTCGGGCCGCGCCAAAACGTCGGGGTCGTGGGCGAGGATGTCAGCGCCGGCGAGTGGGTTCTCCGAAGCGGCCGGCGCCTGCGTCCCCAGGACGCGGGCCTGCTGGCGTCGATCGGGGTGGACCGTCCCCGCTGCGTGCGTCGGCCCCGGGTGCAGCTCGTGGTCACCGGCGACGAGCTGCTGCCGGCCGGGAGTCGCCCCGATTCCGGGCATATCGTCGACAGCAACTCCGTCGTCCTGCAGGCGCTGGTCGCCAGAGACGGGGGTGAGCGACGGCCCTTCGAGATTCTCCCCGACCGCGTCGACCGGCTCCGCGACGCCCTGGTCAGCGCGGCGGCGGTTGCCGACGTGATTCTGGTTTCCGGAGGCAGCTCCGTGGGCCAGGAGGATTGCGCCCCCCAGCTCGTCCGCGAGCTCGGCAGCCTGGATTTCCACGGGATCTCCATGCGCCCCTCGAGCCCCGCTGGCGTCGGAAGAATTCCGCGCGGCGAGCCGCGGGCGAGCGAAGTCCACCCGAGCTGGGTCTTCCTGCTGCCGGGCAATCCCGTCAGCTGCCTGTGCGCCTACGAATTCTTCGCGGGGCCGGTCGTGCGCAGTCTCGGCGGTCGTTCCCGCACCTGGCCTCACCCCCGGGTGCGACTGCCCCTGGCGCGTAAGATCAGCTCGGCGATCGGACGGACCGACTATGTGCGGGTCGCAATCGAGCATGGAAGGGTCGTCCCGATCGCGACCTCGGGGGCCTCGATCCTGTCGTCCACGGTGCGCGCCGCGGGCTGCGTGATCGTGCCTCGGGAGCTCGAGGGCATGCCCGAGGGAAGCGAGGTCGAGGTGCGTCTCTACGACGACGTTGCCGAGTTCTGAGATGAGGCAGGATCAGTTCCTCGAGGTTCTCGACCGCGACGAGGCGGAGCGTCGCTGGCGCGCAGTCATCGATGCTGGCCCCCTCGACTCCGAGCGCGTGCCCCTCTCCCAGGCGCTGGGCCGCGTTCTCGCTGAAGACGTTCGCGCCGAGGTCGACGTACCGGGCTTCGACCGCTCCAACATGGACGGCTTCGCCGTGAGTGCGGCGGAAACCTACGGAGCCAGCGAGGAGGTGCCGGTTCGATTGCGCCTCAACCCCGGGTCGGTGATGACCGGCGTGGCGCCCCACGGGGAAGTCGGGCCCGGGACGGCGACCTCGATTGCCACGGGGGGCATGATCCCACGCGGCGCCGACGCCGTGGTCCCCGTCGAATACACCGACGTCGAAGCGGGGATCCTCGTGGTCCGGCGCGCGTGTGTGCCGGGCTCGGCCCTTTCCTTCGCGGGCACCGACATCGGTCGCGGCGAGACGGTGCTCTTTGCATCGACTCGTTTGACGTCGCGGGAGACCGGAGTCCTCGCCGCCATCGGTCGTCAGCATGTGGAGGTCGTGCGACGCGTCCGGGTCGCGATTCTCTCGACCGGGGACGAATTGGTGCAGCCCGGCGAATCCATGCGCCCCGGCCTCGTCTTCGACAGCAACGGGCGCATCCTGGCCGATGCCGTCGCCGAGCTCGGCGCTGAACCAGAGTTCCTCGGGGCCTTCCGTGACGACGAGGCCGAGCTCCGTCGGGCGCTGACTCGGGCTCTGGGACGAGCGG
>JACZXC010000322.1 GCA_022571825.1 Myxococcales bacterium
GCTAGCAGGCCGGGACCTTCTACCTCCGCGGCCTTCGGCCTTGGAGGCCTCCGCGCAGCGGTCTCAGCGACAGCGTTCAGGGGGCGTGGAAGTCGGTCCCTCGGCCGACTTCGCTCTCTCCTCTTCCGAAGGCGCCCAAGGCCGAAGGCCGCGGGAGGCAAGAGGCGGGCCCCTGCAAGACGGGCGAGCACGAGGCCCGGCGGGGCTAGCGGTCGAGAGCGGTCTCCCCCGGCACCTGCAAGGCCGAAGCGTCGTGATATGGATAGGGTTCGGAGCGGGCGATCTTCAGGAGTTCGCCGCCCCGGAATCGCACATTCGCCGAAATTCCGTTCAGCACTGCCGTGCGCTGGGGACCCCAGTCGTTGCCCGTACGCCGGCTCATCGCGACGAGGTCTTCGTCGGCCCGAGCCTGCACCACGCGCAGGCTCAACTGCCGGATGGATTCCCGCTCTTCGGGGGTCAGCGGTCGGAAGCTTCGCGCGGTGTTGCGAATGAGTCCCAGGAACTGGTCGGCGACGCGGATCGGCGCGACGCCGGTGACCCGGTACATCGCATCCTTGTACGGGATGAAGGTCAGCTCAGCCGCCAGTTGCCGTCCCCCAATGACCGTCTCGACCCCGATTCGATACGCGTTCGCTGCACGCATCTGCACGGGCTGGGCACGGGTCAGCTTGAGACCGAACGACGCCTGGTGAGCCTGCACGAATTCCTCGGCCGCGAGCTTGGGATCCCGCGCGCGCCCGTAGCTCCTGAGAAAGATCACCGCATCGCCCCGGGGCGAGAACGCCCCCACCGCGACGTGGGAGTTGTGCGGGCGCCAACCGTGGGGGAACTGGATCTGAAAATCCAGGTCCGGATGCAGGAAACGATCCCCCTCGAACACACCCTCGGCGGGATTGACGCCGAGCGCGATTCCCTCGACGCGCTTCAGATAGGCACCCAGCCCGGTTGCCAGGGATGGATCGCGCTGCCATGGAATCGTGCGGGCCCGAGCCGCGGAGTCGGCGACGCGCTCGATCGTTCCCGGGTGGGTCGAAGCGAAGCTGGGCAGCCGCGCAATGCCCGCGACCAGACGTTCGACGCCTCCCAGCCGCGACAGGAACGTGGCCATTGCGGCGGGGTCGTAACCGGCCCGGGCGGCCATCGTCTGACCGCCGCTGTCGGCGGCCCGCTCCTGATCGCGGCCGTAGGACGCCAGATTGTTCATTCGAACCCAGGGCAAGCTGAACGGGTTCTGCCGCCGTGCGAACTCCTGCTGGGCGGCGGCGTGCCGGTTGGCCGAATGGGTGATCTCGTGGCCCAACACGTTGGCGAGCTCGTCCTCGGAGTTCACCAGGGCGAGCATCCCGCGGGTGAGATAAACGTACCCCCCGGGCAGTGCGAAGGCATTGGGCTCGAACTGGTCCACAACCGCAAAGTGGTAGTCGAAGGATCGAGCCGGCGCGTAGCGGACCAAGCGCCGCCCGACCTCCCGAACATAGTTCACGATTTCGGGAGCGTTCAGGAGCCCGAGTTCCGCCTCGACCTCCTTCGCGGTGTCCTGCCCCACCCGCTGATCGTGAAACTCGGTGGACAGCACCACCGTGCGCTTGCGCTTGGCCCGGGAGGATTGGGTCGCAGTGCAGGCGATCGCCAGAGCGGCGGAGACGCCCAGGCAGACCCCCAGGCGCAGGGGACCGCATGACAGCAGATTGCGACGCATGGAAGACCACCAGTGTATCGCACGCGGGCCGGGCTTTCCGGAACCCGCCGGCGTCGCGCTGGATGGCGCCGACCCTGGCCCAGTACACCACCGAGGTTATTTCGAAGCTCGGGCGGAGCGACCCGGAGATCGAAGCGCTTCGCCAACGCGGCGTGGTTTTCTCACCTTCTAACTGGAATCGCCCTCCACCGGGGGTGCGAAGGTGGGGTTGCGCGCCAGTCGAATGTCTTCCAGGCGAGACTCGCAGGCGCGCCGCCAGACGTCCTCGGCGAGGATGTAGAAGCGATCCTCGCGAATTCCCTCCAACACGCGCTGGGCGATCTGCTCGGGAGGGGTGCCGGTGCGGATCCCGTTGCGTACGGCCTGCTCGGTCAGATCCCGCTCCGGTGACGCACCCGCGCCCGGGGCACGCTTCAGGTGGGCCGGCCGGTTGCGCTCGCCCCCGCCGATTCGCGTGGCGACGATCTCGGGGCAGAGCGCAGACACACCAATCCTCGCCCCGCGAAGCTTCAGCTCGTGGTAGAGCGACTCGCTCAACGACAGCACCGCATGCTTGCTCATGGTGTACATCGCGCAGTACGGAATGCTGGTGACAGCGGCCATCGACGCGGTATTGACGATATGACCCTCCTCGCCGTGGGCGAGAAGGTGGGGAACGAAAGTGCGGATCCCGTGGATCACCCCCCACATGTTCACGTTCAGCACCCACTCGTAGTCCTCGAGGGGCGCCTCCCAGGAGACACCCCCCGCGAACACCCCGGCGTTGTTGCAGACCACGTGGACGGCGCCGAAGACCTCGAGGGTTTTTTCGGCCAGCGCATTCACCGAGTCCGCCTGGCTGACGTCGGTGCGTACGGCGAGTACCTCGACTCCCCGCTTCTCGAGGTCGAGGGCGGCGTTCTGGAGTGCGCCGGCCTCGATGTCGGCCAGCGCGACCCGCATCCCCTGCTCGCCGAGCATGCGGGCCAGAGCGAGCCCGATCCCACTGGCAGCGCCGGTCACGACGGCGACCTTCCCCGTGAACTCGCGCATCAGGCCTCCTTTCTAGAGGGACAGAACCGTCCGGACGCCCCGCCCAGCCGCGAGGTCGTCGAAAGCCTGGTTGATCTCGTCGATCGGTCGACGCGAGGTGACCAGCCCCTCGAGATCCAAGCGTCCCGCCCGCCACAACCAAAGCAGTCGCGGAATATCGCGCACGGAGTTGCAGCTGCCGAGGACGCACCCGAGCAGCTTCTTGCCGGACACGACGAACAGGGCGGCCGGGGCGATCTGGATGGCTTCGCCCAGTGGGGGAGCGCCCACGCAGACCACCGTACCCCCATTGCGGGCCGCGGCGAGTCCGGCCTCCACAAGACGGGCTCGCCCCGCGGTCTCGAAGGCGTAGTCGACACCCACTCCCGTCAGGTCCCGCGCCCGGGCGACGACATCATCGGTGGTCGGGTCCAGGCAATCCGTCGCACCGAAGCGTTTGGCGATTTCCCGGCGCTCGGCCACCGGATCCGAGACCAGGATGCGCGCCGCTCCGACCACTCGCGCTCCCTGCACCACCGAGAGGCCCACACCCCCGAGCCCCAACACCAGCACCGTGGCCCCCGCCTCAACCCCGGCCGTGTTGAGCACCGCGCCGACGCCCGTCTGCACTGCGCAGCCGATCACGCAGGCGAGGTCCAGGGGCACGTCCGGGGGAATCTTGACCGCGCCGGTCGCCGGAACCAGGACGAGTTCGGCGAAGGCCGCCAGGTTCATGCCGCGGTAGATCGACCGCCCACCCCGGGACAGGCCGGTGCGACCGTCGGGCAAGGCGTTGGTCTGGATCCCCTGGCTCTGGGTACACGTGCTCGCCTCGCCGCGCACGCACCAGTAACAGGACCCGCAAGGCGGACACGGGGTCAGGACCACCGGATCGCCCGGGGCCAGCCCTTCGACGCCGGGCCCGAGAGCGTCGACGACCCCGGCCGCCTCGTGTCCGAGGATGATGGGGACCGGACCGGGAAAGGTGCCATCGGCGAGACTCAGATCCGAGTGGCACACACTGCAGTGTCGGATGCGGACCCGCACTTCTCCGGCGCGGGGCTGCTCGATCTCGACGTCGTCGCGAAGCCTCAGGGGTTGACCCTGGACCTCGAGCAGGGCAGCGCGCACCGGTTCCTCCCTTCGATCCGATCGCCAGCTGTTCAGCCGGATTGCATCACCATCGATGTCGAGTCCCGGAGGTGCGCGGTTTCGTTGAGGCTGGCGAGGCTGCGCTCCCCGGTGCCGGCGGCCAGGAAACGGCTGATGCTGGTGTAGTCGGGCTCGAAGAAGAGCGACATCTCCATCCCGAGAACGTGGGCAGCCCAGATGTTCACGATTCCGCCGTGGCACACCACGGCGACCCGATTCCCCCCGCGCTCCGCCATGA
>JACZXC010000323.1 GCA_022571825.1 Myxococcales bacterium
CCGGGCGCCGGCTTCCTTGGCAAAACGCGCCGCACATCCGAAGTGATCGGAATGGGAGTGGGTCACGATCACCGTGTGGACGTGTCGCACCTCGAGATCGGCCTGCTTGAGGCGATCCTGGATGGCGCGCCAGGTCCCCGGTCCCGGAAGCCCCGGGTCGACGATGGCGGCCCCGTCGGCGTCGGTGATCGCGTAGCAGTTGACGTGCCCCAGCCCCGGCATGCGGATGGGAAGCTCCATCCGCAGCACGTCCCGGGCCACTTCGGTGACGAGGGACCGCGCCGGCTCCTGTTCCTGTCGCCGCGCCATTGGCGCAACCTAGTCAATCACGAGCCCGAAAGCATGGAGCCTCCCGCGGCCCGAACCACGCCACGCGCTTTGACTGCTGCGTGATAGTTTCTCCGGCCATGGGGCGAAGCGCGGCCATCGTCATCGCAGTCTGCCTGGGAGTTCCCCTGGCCTTCGAAGTGGGTTTCGGGATTGCCGTCGAGACCGGCCTACTCCAGACACCCCGCCCGACTCGTGGCGGCACCGGATTCTGGCAGGGCCACCATCCGAAATTCGGAGTCTGGCATGCGCCCAACAGTGAGACCCAGCAGACCAGTCGCTGCTTCAGCGTCGCGTACCGAACCAACTCGGTGGGAGCGCGCGACGTCGAGCGTCTGCGCCACTCGGACCGTCCGCGGGTGGTGGTCCTGGGTGATTCCTATCTCGAGGGCTGGGGCGTCGCCGAGCCCGAGCGCCTGTCGAATCTGTTGGAGGCAGCCACCGGGGTCGAGCATCTGAATTTCGCGATGGCTCACTTCGGAACCTACCAGGAATACCTGGTGTACCGGGATCTCGCGAGTCAGTTCGACCACGATGCGGTCCTGCTGGGCATCGTGCCGGCCACCGACTTCATGGACAACGATTTCGACGAGGCCCAGGAGCTCGGCTGGTACGAGTACCGCTACCGCCCCTATCTGGTGGGGGAGCCTCCCGATCTCCGGCACCTGGAGCACCGGGAACCGGTCTGGCGCCGCGCGCTTCGGCGTCACTCCTACGTCTTCAACGCCCTGCGCGTGGTTCTGCGCAACCGCAGCCTCCGCCGCGATGCTCCGCCGCCGTCCCTCTTCTACCGATTCTCGCAGCAACAGGTGCGTCGGCTCGAAGCGATCCTCGAACGCCTGATTCACGCCGCCCAGGGCAAGCGCATGGCCTTGATCCTGATTCCCGCCCGCGCGGATCTGAAGCATTACTCCCGGATCCCGATCGCGGACCCTCTCTCCATCCGCCTGCGCGCCCTGGCCCGTCGCGCCAACATCCGGATCGTGAATCTACTTCCGGCCCTGGCCGGCGACCTGCGTCGGGCTCAGGGCTACTCACACCCCTGCGATCGCCACTGGAACCGCCTCGCCAATCGCGTGGCCTTCGAGCATCTGCGCCGCGCCCTGGGACCCGACTTCTATCAGTTCGACTGATTTCACGAAGATCGACAGACCTGCCTGAAATCAAAGGAACTCCCGAGCTCCATGAAACCCCACGCCACGAGTGGGTCCCCCTGCCCCCCGCCCCACAACCTGGGGCGTTCAGGGGGGCCACAACCCGCGGCCTAGGTATCACCCGCCAGGGTCTTGGGTGCGAAAGGGCCGAGCTGGCAGCGCTCCAGCTCGGCCGTCATCAGGCGCTGGAACTTCTTGTTGCGCGCCAGGATCAGTGGGAAGATCGAAATGTAGCCGCGGGGCAAGCGAGGGCTCTCCGCGCGCACGCGGAGCTGCTGGTAGGGACGCGAGCCAAAACAGTGGTGATCGGCGTGTCGCGAGAGCCCGGTCAAGCTGTAGTAGGTGACCCAGGAATCGGTGTCCCAGGAGTCGACAGCGCCGACGCGCGGGCCGGAACGGACGAGACCCCAGTGCTCGAAGTAGTTCACGACCTCGAGGGCGCGGAAGGCAAAGAGCGCCTGGAGTAAAAAGGCGGCGAGGGCGGCGCCGCCGAAGACGAGCAGGATCCCGAGCGCCAGCGACCACTCGGCGGCCAGGCCGTGGACCACCCGACTGCGGAGCGCGCGCGGGTCCCACGGCTTCAGGTTCTCATCGCCAAGCCGCTTCGCCTCGAGGCGCCAGGCGCTGCGGAACTGGCGGGGCACCGTGCGAAAGAAGAACCGCGCGAAACTCTCGCCGTAGCGGGCCGTCGCAGGATCGGCCTCCGTACCCACCCGCACGTGATGGCCGCGCAGATGCTCGGTGTAGAAGTGCTCATACATCGCGGTGCACATCAGGAGACGGCCGAGCTGCTGCTCCCACCAGGAGCGGCGGTGAAGCAGCTCGTGGGCGACGACAATGGCCGAGTAACCGGTGCTGGCCCCCACGACCACGGTGGCCACGAGGGTGTCCAGCGACCAGAAGCTCTGGCTCGCGAACATGCGCCCGAGCAGCGCGATGTTGGCGAGCTGCACGGCCAGCAGCCCGCAGAGGATCCCGTCGAAGGGCCAGGACGGGACCTCCGGATGGGGCTGCCGCCGCAGGGGCGGGCTGAAGAGATCGGCGGTGGCGTGGATCAGCAGGGGCAGCAGGTAGAGCAGCGTCGACCCGCCGCGGTGGGGACCGGTCACCAGGAAGAAAAGGGCGTAGCCGGGGAAGGCGAACGCCAGCACGTGAGGAGCCAAGATTCTCGCCAGCTCGCCGGTAGAGAGCCTCATCTCCGGAAGCGTAACACCGCCGGGAGTGTCGGCGTGGCGAGGTCCGAACCAGAGTCTTTCGCCTCGCCACCACCCAGACAGCGTTGGGAAACCTGCCGGTGACCAACGGATCAGGCGGAGGCCAGCTCGCGTTCGAGGCGCTCGAGGTGGCCGGTGGCCCCGAGCTCGGCGGCCAGGTCGGGCTCGATCGCGAGCGCCGAGGCAAAGCCGTCGCGGAGCCGCAGCGCGCGTGCCCGGCTGACGTGGGCCCTGGCCGTCCTCACGATCACCTGCCGGTTCTAGATCGCTGATCCTGGCTACGCGCCACCGGCGATGTTTCTGGAAGCTGTCGAACGTGGCCCGCCGGTGCAGAGCGAAGACTACTACGAGCAGATCTGGCGATTTTTCCGGCTAACGGGCGAGGACTTAGGTCCCGTTTCGAAGTATCCACCCTGATTCGAGCAGGAATGATCCAAGGGTAGGAACGAAGGGCTCCGGTCGCGGGACCCGACTGCTATCGGTTCGACTGATTTCACGGAGATCGACAGACCTGCCTGAAATCAGTGGAACTCTCGAGATCCGTGAAACCCCACGCCACCAGGGGGTCCCCCAGCCCGATCAGCACCGCCCCATCCCGCCCGGTCCACCACACTGGGAACCCCGCTTCCCGCGCGCGATCCAACACCTCGCCATGGGGCATTCCGAAGCGTCTGGCGCGCCTGCGGGGCGGTGCTGGAGGTGCCTCTGCAGTGAGGAGACGCCTCGCCAGTCCTCGGACGTGGGGCGCCGCATGATCCGCGGCCCAGGCATCGCCCGCGGGGTCGAAGCTCCCGACCGAAGCCGCGGAGGACGAGGCGTCCTAGAATCCAGGGCGGGACACCAGAGGAGAGCGAAGCGTGGATCCGATTCAGCGATTCGCGGCCTACGCGGCGGATTTCGAGAAGACCTACCAGGACGACGACTGGAAGCGCCTCGAGGGCTACTTCGCCGAGGACGCCGTTTACGAGGTGAAGGGCGACGTCCCCTTCGCCTGCGAAGTGCGGGGGTGCGAAGCGATCTTCCGGGCGATCAAGAAGTGCCTCGACGGCTTCGACCGCCGCTTCGACACGCGGGAGCTCGCCGCGGAGGGCGCGCCCGAGGTCGAGGGAAACCGCGTCACCTTCCGGGGCACCGGCCGCTACGAGAAGCCCGGCGTGGAGCCCGTCTCGATACGCCTCTCGGAGACCGTCGAGTTCAACGACGCGGGTCTCATCGTCCGGCTGACCGACGTGTATCCGCCAGGCCAGGACGAGGCGCTCGCGTGGATCGAGCGCCACGGCGGGGAGTTCGACATCTCCTACGTCTGAGCGGGACCGCTGCTCTGCGGGCTTCACATCCCTCCCCGGCGCGCCCGTCGGCCACCC
>JACZXC010000324.1 GCA_022571825.1 Myxococcales bacterium
AGCTGCTCGGTGTGAAACTCGTTGATCCGGCGGATTTGCTCCATCTTCTCTTCGTCGTTGCGGTGGTGCGAGAGCGAGTGGTGGCCCTCGCGCACGTCGACCATACGATAGCTGCGGTTGCTGCCGGCGTTGCCGACCATGAAGGTGATGACGCGGGTCACGTCGGCCTGGAACGCCAGGGCCATCAGGTCGTACATGAGCTGGATGTGTTCGGTGTAATCCTTGGGGCGCTCCTCGGGCACCTCGATCTCGGGGTCGAAGTCGGGATCTTCGGTGCGATTCCAGCGGCCCATGCGCACTTCGATTTCGCGGACCGAGGTGAAGTATTCGTCGAGCTTGCGTTTGTCGTTCGAGCCGAGGCGAGGCCGGAGGCGACGAGAGCGAGGGAGGTGGGTTCGGGAACCACGTTCAGGATGAGTTGCCGCACGAACGGCGACACGTGAGAGTTCTGGAAGACAGCTTCCGTCGGATCGAGGTCCAGCCCAGTCGCACCGAGGCTCGTCACCCGACCACCGAGTGCAAAGTTCCCACCGGTGGCGGCGTCGATGTCGGCGACGGCGGTCAGGTTCAGCGTGATATCCACGTTGAAGCCTTCATCCGCATCGGATACCTGCACCGAACCGTAGACGTTTCCAGAGCCGAGATCGTCGAACACGGCCGTCTTGTTGTTTCCACTGGCCAGTAGGGTAGCGATGCTGGTAGAGACATCGAACACAGTGTACGTCTCCGTTGGATCCGGGCTGAAGTAGCCGCCGCCGCAACACTGGGTCTCCATCTTGAGCCTGAGTGTCGCACTCGTGATCGTGTTCGTGGTGCTCGAGAGGTCGAATACGAAGAAGTTGCGGAAGAATCGATTGTTGATCGTGCCCCACCCCGCGACGTAGTTCACGTTCGATGCCACGTGACCGCCAGTGTCACCAGCTGCGCGCAGATACCACCCCGCATCGAAGGAGTCGATGGTGATCGTCGTTGCCTGCCCCACGGGTGCTAGGGGCAGGCCGATTGCGCATATGGCTCCGCGGATAGTCTTCTGTCTCGAGTCCATCGCCAAATCCTCCCAGCCCTGCTTCTGCTAACGGACCCGCGAAGGAGGCGCGCCTACAGCCGCGCGCTGCGTGATGCCCTCACGCGGTCCACTCTTCTCGAGTTCTGGAACGACTCCCCTTCCCGGGAAGGCGAAGACCAAAACCCTATTCTGACTGACCGGGTTGCCGAGGATGGAGTTGACCCCACCGGGCAAGCCGGCCAGTCAACTCCACAGCGAAGTATGTGCAAGTTTCGCGCCGAAAACCGAAACAGAGCTATTTCGAGGAGTTACCGAAGCGAGGGCCAGGATCGACGGAAAATGATTTCCATTTCTCGGTAATCGGGTTCTCTTCGACGGTGCGGCGCAAGCCGACGAAGCGCCCGGCGAACCGCGGCCTCCGCTCCGGTACGCTCCTACCGTGCCGGACGGCCTGACGCTCTTCTGGATCTCTGCCACGGTCGTGCTTCGGCTCGCGTGGTGGGCCGGGAGGGACACGCGGTCAAAATGGTCGGCGCTGTCCCGCCAGCCACGACCCAATGGGAATCAGTAGGTACAGCCCGAAGCGGGTCATCGAAGAGGTCTCGAAGGGCCACTCCCGGATTCCGTCGATATGGGTTCGGTAGCTCAAGAGAAAGCTCAAGCCCCTTCCGACACCGGTTCGAGTCGGCAACTCAACGAAGAGAAGACGCCGGCGGAGCCTCAAGATGGCCTCGGCGACGACCGATTGGACAACGAAGGGGAGGCGCGTGCGCAGGTTTCGAGACACGCCGATCCAGCGGAAGCTCATCGCGATCTCCCTGCTCTCGAGCGGCGTCGCCCTCCTGCTCGCCGGCGCCAGCTTCCTTACCTACGAGCTCGTGAGCTACCGGAAGACCGCGCTCAACAAGCTCGAGAGCGTGGCCGGTGTGATCGCCGCCAACAGCGCGGCGGCTCTGATCTTCGACGACCCCCGGGCGGCGGAGACGACGCTCTCCGCGTTGCGGTCCGAGCGGCCGATCGTCACTGCTTGCATCTACGCCGTGGACGGGGCCCTCTTCGCCGCGTACTACCGAGACGATGACGTTCGGAGCTGCCCCGAGTGGCACGGGGAAGGGACGGAGAGGGCGGCCGAGGGGAACACGATCGCCTTCTCGCTTCCGATCGTCGAAGGGGACGAGGCGATCGGTAGCATCGCCATCTTCTCCCAGCAGGTCGAACTCTACTGGACGCTCTCGCGCTACGCGGCGATCGTCGGGCTGGTGATGCTGGCCGCGGGACTCGCTAGCCTACCCCTGGCCCGATACCTCCAGCGCTTCATCTCCGGGCCGATTCTCCGGCTTGTAGACACCGCGAAGCACATCTCGGAGGCAAAGGACTACTCCGTCCGCGCAGTGAGCGAAGGCGGCGACGAGTTGGGCGTCCTGGTCGGCGCCTTCAACGAGATGCTGGAGCAGATCGAAAATCGGGATGCCAAGCTCGCGGTTCACCGCCACAATCTGGAAGAGGAGGTTCAAGGGCGCACCGCGGAGCTCAAGTCGGCGAACCAGGAGCTGATGAGCGAGATCTCCCACCGGAAGCGGGCGGAGGAGAGGATCCGACACCTCGCCTACTACGACGACCTGACGGGCCTGCCCAACCGACAGCTCTTCCGGGAGCAGCTACAGGGCGCGCTGAAGAGTGCGCAGCACCGGGGCCATCAGGTCGGCCTAATATTCCTCGACCTCGACCGCTTTAAGCAGGTGAACGACACGTTGGGCCACAGCGTGGGCGACGAGCTGCTGTGCGAGGTCTCCAACCGCTTGCTCCAGTGCGTGCGGTTCAACGACTACGTGGGCCGCGCGGAGGCGCAGCCGAAGGACGAGATCTCGCGCCTGGGGGGCGATGAGTTTACGGTACTCCTCACCAAGATCTCCGACCCCCACGACGCCGCCAAGGTGGCCGAGCGCGTTCTCGAGGCGCTCAGCAGGCCGATTCCGGCGAGCGGCTACGAGCTCTTCACCTCCGCGAGCATCGGCATCGCGATCTATCCGCACGATGGCGAGGACATGGAGACGCTGCTGCGGAACGCCGACACGGCGATGTACCACGCGAAGAGCCAGCACCGGAACAACTTCCAGTTCTACAACGAGGCCATGAACGCCACGGCCATGAGGAAGATGCATCTCGCCGGTCGCCTGCGCCACGCGATGGATCGGCACGAGCTCTTGCTCTACTACCAGCCGCTGCGCCAGGCGGTGAGCGGCGAGCTGTCCGGCGCGGAGGCACTCTTGCGCTGGACCGATCCCGAGCTGGGCCCCGTGTCGCCGGAAGAGTTCATTCCGATCGCCGAGGATATGGGCCTCATCCTGGCGATCGGCGAGTGGGTGCTGCGCACCGCGTGCGCGCAGGCCATGGTCTGGCAGAACGACGGCTTCCGGGAGATCCGCATGGCCGTGAACGTATCCACCCACCAGCTCCGACACGCCGGCTGGTCCGAGACCGTGGCCCAGATCCTCGAGGAAACCGGGCTCAGCCCCGCCTACCTCGAGCTGGAAATGACGGAAAGCGCGATTCTCCAGAACGATGACGCCACCATCGAAGCCCTGCGCGCCCTCGACGACATGGGAGTGAGCATGGCCCTTGACGACTTCGGGACCGGCTACTCCTCGCTTTCCTACCTCAGGCGCTTTCCGTTCGACCGGCTAAAGATCGACCGCTCGTTCGTGTGCGACATCATCAACAATCCCGACGACGCCGCACTCACGACCGCGATCCTCGCCATGGCGCAGAGCCTCCAGCTCCGCGTCGTGGCCGAGGGGGTCGAGACCCAGGAGCAGGCCGAGTTCCTCCGCGACCGCGGCTGCGACGAGCTCCAGGGCTTCCTCTTCAGCCGCGCCGTCCCCGCCAGCGACTTCGTCCGCTTCCTCGACCGCCACAAGGAACAGACGTAGTCCCCTCCGCAATCTCCCGGCGGGAGCCATTGAATCCGATGCCCACCCGGGGGTGTGCCAACTCTCCGTCAGCGGTCGGTATTACGCGTAGCTACAGCGCCCTGCGCCTGAACCCCAC
>JACZXC010000325.1 GCA_022571825.1 Myxococcales bacterium
TGATGTCGAGGGCTGCCGGATGCCCATCAAGGGAATGCTCTCGCTCTACATCGGAGGTATGGGCGCCCGCGGCAAGAACTTCTACAACGACTATGCCAAGCGACTCGGCTACGAGGAAGCCGCGGGCAAGATCCAGGACCTCTTCCTGGATGGCAAGAAGGGGGAGGCCCTCGCCGCCGTTCCCGACGCTCTGGTGGACGATATCGCCCTGGTGGGTCCGAAGGAGCGCATCGCCGAGCGCTTTGCGGCGTGGAAGGCGTCGCCCGCCGGCACGTTGCTCGTGGGAAGCGGTCAACCCGAAGCCCTCCGGCTCCTGGCGGAGCTGGCTCTCTAGCGCGTTGTCTCGGGAACTGAGCGCGCGAATCGTTGCCGCCGACAAGCGTTGGGTGTGGCATCCCTACACTGAGATGAGCCACTACCGCCAGCGGGTGGATCCGCTGGTGGTGGTGCGCGCTCAGGGCTCGCGCCTCTTCGACGCCGACGGGCGGAGCTACCTCGATGCCAATGCCTCCTGGTGGAGCTGCCTGCTGGGCCATGGCCACCCGCGGCTGCTCGAAGCGCTCCGGCGCCAGTCCGAGATCTTGTGTCACACCGCCCTCGCCGGGATCGCTCACGAGCCGGCGGCCGAGCTGGCCGAGGCCCTCTGCGCGGTGGCGCCCCGAGGCCTCGAGCACGTCTTCTACAGCGACAACGGCTCCACCGCCGTCGAGGTGGCCCTGAAGCTGACTCTTCAGTTCTGGAGCCAGAACGGGAGGCCCGAGCGCAGTCGCTTCGTCGCGCTGGAAGACGGGTTTCACGGCGAGACCCTCGGCGTGACGGCTCTGGGCGGCGTCGAGATCTTCCGCCGACCCTTCGAGGGCGCGCTTCTCGATGCCCTCCATGTACCGCCACCCCGGGACTCGGTCAGCACCAGTCGCGCCTTCGAGGCGCTCGCGAGTGCCTTGGAGGAAAACGCCGATACGCTGGCGGCGGTCGTCGTCGAACCCGTGGTCCAGGGCGCGGCGGGCATGCGCATCTACGATCCGTCGTACCTGCGTGGGGCGCGAGAGCTCTGCGACCGCTTCGACGTGTTTCTGATATTCGATGAGGTGGCTGTCGGCTACGGGCGGACCGGTCCGATGTGGGCCGGCGAGCACGCGGGGGTCGAGCCCGACATCCTGTGCACCGCGAAGGGATTTACCGGGGGCATGCTTCCCATGGCGGCCACACTCACCACCGAGCGCATCTTCGAGGGCTTCCTCGGCGACGCGGACCGGGCGTTCTACTACGGTCATACGTTTACCGGAAATCCCCTGGCGGCTGCAGTGGCCCGAGAGGTGCTTCGAGTCTACGAAGATGAGCAGGTGCTGCAACGTGCCAAGCCGAAAGCGGAGCGCATCG
Organism: Myxococcales bacterium; assembly: GCA_022571825.1. Classification (GTDB taxonomy): domain Bacteria; phylum Myxococcota_A; class UBA9160; order UBA9160; family SMWR01; genus JACZXC01. Next base: position 1,381 of record JACZXC010000325.1, read on the forward strand.
CCCGCGCCTTCGCCGAGATGGGCACTCTGCCCGGTGTGTCGGCGACCCGTTCCCTGGGAATGATCGGGGCCCTCGACCTCGAAGGCGACGCCGGCTACCTGGCCGACACGGGCTGGCGAGTCTACGAGGAGGCGCGCCGGCGCGGCGCCTACCTGCGACCGATCGGCAACGTGGTGTACGTAGCGCCGTCGCTCAATATTCCCGATGACGACCTCGATGCATTGCTCGCCATCGTCGGTGAGAGCGTCGAGGCCGCCGCGGTTTCGGAAGGGAGCGCTTCATGAGTCGACCGACGGTGCTGGTGGAGACGAAGGAGTGGGTTCGGACGCTCACGCTCAATCGGCCCGAAGCGCGCAATGCGTTCAATAGTCAGCAGTACCGCGAGCTGTTCGACGCACTCGGCGAAGCCGAGAGTGATGACTCGGTGCGGGTTGTCGTTCTCACCGGCGCTCCGGGTGCGTTCACCGCGGGCCAGGATCTGGGCGAGATGTCGGCGCCGCCGGAAGGGCGCGGTGATCATCCCTTCAGCGCGTGTATCGACCGGGTGATCGCCTTCGAGAAACCACTGCTGGCCGCCGTGAACGGCGTGGGCGTGGGGCTCGGGCTCACGATCCTGCTCCACTGCGACATCGTCTACATCGCCGAGGGCGCGCGCCTGCGGGTTCCCTTCGTCTCCCTCGGGGTCGTACCCGAGGCGGCGAGCAGCTACCTGCTTCCGGCGCGGGTCGGCCAGCAGAACGCAGCGGAGATCTTCTTCACCGCCGACTGGGTGAGTTCGGCGCGGGCGGTGGAGGTGGGCCTCGCGGCCCGCGAGCTTCCCCCGGAAGTGCTGATGCCGGCGATCCGAGCCCTCGCGGCCCGGATCGTCGTTCACCCTCCCGGGGCCATGCGTCACACCAAGCGGCTGCTTCAGATGTCTCGGCGGGAGGCCGTACGCTCCGCCCGCGCCCGCGAGGACGAGGCCTTTCGCGAACGCGTGGGAACGCCGGAGAACGTTGAGGCGATCCGCGCGTTCTTCGAGAAGCGCAAGCCCGACTTCTCGAACCTCGATCCAACCTGAGGCGAAGGGGCGCGGGCCGGCTCGTGATCCTCTCCCCGGACGGCGCCTTAGTAGAAACGGTCAAGGCGAGATTCGGGTCCGCCGATAGCGTCGAGTGCGCTGCGATTCGACCCCCCCGGATTGATAGCGCCCGAGCGCCATGGCCCATGCGAATTCCAGCGATCCCTCCGGCTTCATTGCCGGACCGATCAGAGACACTGTTTTCCTGATCGCGGCGCCCCTGCTCGGGGTACTGGTCTTCCTCCCGTTCTATCTGAGCCCCGTCATGAACTACCCGCTGGAACAGGTCGGCGGCTACTTCTACGCCACTACGCTCAAGGACGCCTTCATGGGTGTCGTGATCTCGTCTCACCTGGTGATCGTATTCTTTCGGAGCCATGGGAATCCGCGAGTCTTTCGACGGCATCCCATTCGCTTCACCGTCGTTCCCGCGGTGCTCCTTACGGCGATGCTCCTCTCGCCGGTGGTTGTCGCCGCGATCGGGATCCTGTCGATCTGGTGGGACGTCTACCACTCGAGCCTCCAGACTTTCGGTATCGGACGCATCTACGACCAGAAGCGGGGCAACGATCTTCAGGTGGGCAGACGCCTCGACTACGTATTGAACCTGTTGATCTATGCGGGACCGATCGTGGGCGGGGCCAGCCTGTTCCTCCACATCGCGAACCACGACCGCCACCTGGGCAGCATGCCCGCCCTGGGCGAGGCTCTCTTCGATCAGATTCCGGTCGTCGCGAACATCTACAGCCGCTACGCGACCTTCACTCTGCTCGCCTTCGCGATCCCGTTCTGCGTCTACTACGTCTACGCCTACTGGCGGCTGCAGCGGCGCGGCTACCGCGTCTCGTTTCAGAAAGTATTCCTGCTGGCGTTCCTCGTCCCGGTCTCGGTCGTGTGCTGGGGATTCAACTCGTTCGCCGAGGCCTTCTTCGTGATGAATTTCTTCCATTCCTGGCAGTACTTCTTTCTCGTGTGGCACATCGAAGGGCGAAACCTCACGCCGTTGTTTCGGCTGGATCGATTCCGCTACGGGTCTCAGGTCGCCCTCGCGGTCTACGTCTTCGCCGGGGTCGGCTTCGGTGTCTGGGCGACATTTCCCTGGCTGAGCCTGCATTTCACGGATCACACGATGCTTTCCATCCTGATGACCGTGGCGATTCTGCACTTCTGGTACGACGGGTTCATCTGGTCCGTGAGCAGGGGACATGTCTGAAGCTCGCGCGCAATGGCCTCGGTCGCATTCCCGCGCCGGCCGTCGCCGGCTGGCGACGCTGATCGCGCTCGCAGTCGGGCTCACGCCGCTTGCCGCGAGCATGATCTGGAGCGTGCAGAGTCTCCGCCAGAAAGTGCCGGGGAACGTGATCGATGCCCACGCTGTTCGCGCGGAGGGCGTGCGCCTCTTACGCCGGGGTCGCCCCGGGGAGGCGGCGGCTCGGTACCGCCGGGCCCTCGAACTCCATCCGGACTCGCCGGAGACGCACTACCGTCTCGCAACCCTGCTGGGCTCCCGGGGTGAGGCGGAGGCGGCGATCGCTCACTTCGAGCGGTCGCTGGCGCTTCGTCCCGATCACGCGGGAGCGAACAATAATCTGGGTGCCGTGTTGCGTT
>JACZXC010000326.1 GCA_022571825.1 Myxococcales bacterium
GGAGCCTTCCCCGCCGTACGCAGCGGGTCATCGGGGCTAGGAACGCAGCGCGGCGGGAAGCTGAAAGGTGATTCCCTCGTCGACGGCGGGCTGAGAACGGATCTCGGTCCCGCCGGGCGCGAGTCGGCTCAGAGACTCGACCACCCGGGCCACCAGCGACTCCGGAGCCGACGCGCCGGCAGTGACGCCCACGCATCGCGCATCTTCAAGCCAGCTGGGATCCACGTCGTCGGCGTTCTGGACCAGATATGCACGCGCCCCCGACTTCGATGCGATCTCGACCAATCGATTGCTGTTCGACGACTCGGGCGCCCCCACGACGATCACGACGTCGGCTTCACGGGCGAGATCCTTCACCGAGTTCTGGCGATTCTGCGTCGCGTAGCAGATGTCGTCCTTGCGGGGTGTGGTGATCTGGGGAAAACGGGCCCGAAGTGCGTCCAGGATTTCGCGAGTGTCGTCGAGGGAGAGTGTGGTCTGAGTCACGCAACCCAGGCTCGATGGATCGTGCACCGCGAGCCCGGCGACGTCGTCGACGGACTCCACCAGGTGCAATCGGTCCCCGGCGTGGCCCATGGTTCCCTCTACCTCCACGTGTCCCCGGTGACCGATCAGCACCACGTCGCGTCCGAGCTTCGCCATCCGAGCCGCCTCGACGTGAACCTTGGTGACCAGGGGGCAGGTGGCGTCGATCACGCGCAACCCGCGGTCCTCAGCCGCACGACGTACCACCGGAGAGACACCGTGAGCGCTGAAGATCAGGAGAGAACCGGGAGGCACGTCGGCGGGGTCGTCCACGAAGACCGCCCCCTTCTCGCGCAGGCCCTCGACGACGTGGCGGTTGTGAACGATTTCGTGCCGCACGAAGACCGGCGGACCGAAACGCTCGAGGGCGAGCTCCACGATCTCGATGGCGCGATCCACTCCCGCACAGAAGCCCCGAGGGTTGCCGAGCAGAATACGCATCAAAGCCAGTGTAGCAGCGGCGCTGTCCGTGGGTCTGCAGTGGCGTTAAACTGAGGCATTCGACGGCCGGTCCGCGGGGGCCCGCGCTCGGGGGAATCCAGCCATGGCAGACCTGGAGACATTTCGCACGCAGACCCAGGGATGGCTCGAGGTGAATGCCCCCAAGAGCCTCGCCGGGCTTCCCCTCGCGCCCGACGGCGGCAATTGGGGCGGGCGGCGCGCCCATTTCGATCCTCCGGAGATGAAGCCGTGGCTCGAGAGGATGGCCGAGCGGGGCTGGACCGCACCGACCTGGCCCCGGGAGTACGGGGGCGGTGGCCTCGAGACCGACCAAGCCAAGGTGCTTCGGGAAGAACTGTCGCGACTTCGGATGCCGTCGCCGCTCACGGGCTTCGGCCTGACGATGATCGGTCCGACGCTCCTGCGCTACGGAAACGAAGAACAGAAGCGGGAGCACATTCCGAAGATCTGCCGGGGGGAGATCCGCTGGTGTCAGGGCTATTCGGAGCCGGGGGCCGGGTCGGATCTGGCCTCACTGCAGACCCGAGCCGAGCGCGACGGGGACGACTTCATCGTCACCGGAACCAAGGTCTGGACGTCCTACGCGGATCTTTCAGACTGGATCTTTGTCCTGGTTCGCACGGACCCCCGCGCCAAGAAGCAGGAGGGAATCACGTTCCTGCTGATCGATATGGATGCTCCGGGTGTCAGCGTGAGCCCGATCCTCCTGATCAGCGGAAAGTCGCCGTTCTCCGAGACACGCTTCGAGCAAGTCCGCGTGCCCGTTCGAAACGTGATCGGCGAGATCGACGGCGGCTGGACGGTCGCCAAGGCTCTGCTCGGACACGAACGCAGCATGATCGCCGATGCTTTCGGCGGCGGAGCGGGTCAGCGCAAGGGGCGCGGGGGGAGTCCGCTGGCGGACCTGGCGCGCCGGTACCTGGGAAACGGCAGCGGACGACTGAATGACGCGGTGCTGCGGGACGAGATCGCGCGCTGTGAGCTCGACGAACGGGCCTTCCACCTCACGGTCCAGCGCGCGCGAGATGCCGCGAAGGCGGGACACCAGCCGGGCGCCGAAAGTTCGCTCTTCAAGGTCTATGCCACGGAGTTGAACAAGCGTCGCACGGAGCTCGCGGTCCGGATCGCCGGTCCCCAGGGTCTCGGTTGGGAGGGACCCGGCTTCGAGGCCGAGGAGATCGACCGCACGCGGCAGTGGCTGCGGGCCCGCGGCAATTCCATCGAAGGCGGAACCTCGGAGATCCAGCTCAACATCATCGCCAAGCGGGTGCTCGGCCTGCCGGATTGAAGCGGTTCGGGTCGCGAAACCGACACCCAGGGGAAAGATCGTGCAGCTCGTACTCACCGAAGACCAGGAGCTTCTCGCCAAGACCGTTGCCGACTTTGCCAAGGAGCGCTCGCCGGTGAGCCGTGTTCGCGCCCTTCGCGACAATCGGGATCCCGATGGTTTTTCGCGCGCGTTGTGGCGGGAGATGGCCGAGCTCGGCTGGGTCGGCATTCCGTTCCCCGAATCCGTGGGCGGTGCCGACCTCGGGCTCGCCGAACTGGTCCTGGTGCTCGAGGGCCTGGGTCGCAAGCTCGCGCCCGAACCGTTCCTGTCCGGGGTGCTGCTGGGGGGGCAGGCGCTGCTTCTCGGGGGGAGCCCGGCCCAGCAGGAGAAGTGGCTGCCCAAGCTGGTGGAGGGGGAATGGTGGGTCAGCCTGGCCTACCAGGAACGGTCGAGTCGTTACGACCTCCGATGCGTGGCGACGCGGGCGGAACCGGCGGGAACGGGCTGGTGCTTGAACGGTGAGAAGATCCAGGTTCTGGATGCCCATACTGCCGACTTGATCCTGGTGACGGCGCGAACCTCCGGCGAGGAGCGCGATGCCGCGGGGATCACTCTCTTCGCCATCCAGCGGGGCGCCGCGGGTCTCCGGCTGGAGCGGCAGCATCGCGTCGATTCCCGCAGCGCTTCATTGGTCTTCCTCGACGGCGTGACGGCGGGAGTCGACGACATCATCGGCTCCGAAGGCGAGGGCGGCGACCTGATGGAACGCGTGGTAGACCGGGCCACGGTCGGATTGTGTGCCGAGATGCTCGGTTCCATGTCCGAGGCCTTCGAGCGAACCCTCACCTACCTGAAGCAACGCGAGCAATTCGGGGTTCCGATCGGAAGCTTCCAGTCCCTCAAGCACCGGGCTGCCCAACAATTCATCGAGATCGAGCTGTGTCGGTCGGCGGTCATGGCCGCGGCTCGGGCCGTCGACGCAGACGAGGACGACGCCGCGAAGCTGGTATCGTTGGCCAAGGCGCGCTGTTCGGACGCGGCCATCCTGGTCGCCAACGAGTCGGTTCAGATGCATGGCGGAATCGGCATGACCGATGAACACGAGATCGGGTTCTACCTGAAGCGCGCCCGGGCGGCCGAGCTCAGCTTCGGCGACGCCGCCTTCCACCGCGACCGCTGGGCTCGCCTCAGCGAATATTGATGGGACTGCGCCCGCTCAGCCCGTCGGAACGCCTGCTTCGATCCTGCCGTGGCCAGCCGGTGGACCGGCCGCCGGTGTGGCTCATGCGCCAGGCCGGGCGCTATCTGCCCGAGTATCGGGCGTTGCGCGACGGTCGCGGGTTCCTCGACATGTGCCGCGACGTTGACGTCGCCGTCGAGGTGTCGCTCCAACCCCTGAGACGGGTTGGGACCGAGGCGGTGATCCTCTTCTCGGACATCTTCGTTCCGCTGCTCGGCATGGGAATCGACATGGACTTTCGGCCGGGCCCGATCTTCGCCGAGCCCATCCGGACCCGGAGTCAGGTCGAGGCCCTGCGGATTCCCGATCCGCGCGAGTCGGTCCCCTACGTCTTCGAGATCCTGCGCAACCTCCGACGAGAGCTGGCCGAAGACGAGATTCCGCTGCTCGGATTCGCCGGCGCGCCCTTTACCCTGGCGGCGTACCTCGTCGAGGGCCGTAGTTCGGCGGAGTTCAGTGGCATCAAGCGGATGCTGCACCGCGAACCGGAGCTGCTGCGAGACCTGCTGGCGCGGCTCACGGACCTGGTTTTGGGGTATCT
>JACZXC010000327.1 GCA_022571825.1 Myxococcales bacterium
TTCACTCGTTTCGGGGCGCGGCGCGGAGTTTAGAGTTGGGTAACAAGTTGTACGTAGGGAATCTTCCCTTCAACACGACCGAGGCGGACCTCCGGGAATTGTTCGAGCAGCACGGCGCCGTAGCTTCGGTCAATGTGATCGTCGATCGGGAGACGGGCCGCTCGCGCGGCTTCGGATTCGTGGAGTACGACGATTCGAGCACGGCGGAGAAAGCGCAGCGGGCCCTCGACGGCCAGGACTTTGGCGGTCGCAGCCTGCGGGTGAACGAAGCCAATGAGCGCGGGAGCCGAGGCGGAGGCGGAGGCGGAGGCGGAGGCGGAGGCGGTCGCCGCTACTGAGCGATGAGCCAGGCGCCCCCCGTGCGGCTGCCAGACAGCGCCGGGGGGCGCTCGTTTCAATCCGGACCCGCTTGCTTCGCAGCAGTCGCTTCTTTCGAGCCTTCGGCTCCATTCGAAGATCCGTCCGGGTCCGAAGACAGGCCCGGGCCGAAGTGGTAGCCCTGGCCGTAGGGAATGCCCAGCTGGCGCAGCACGCGCAGCTCGTCTTCCGTCTCGATTCCCTCCGCGATCACCTCGGCACCGATGCGTCGAGCCACCGCGTTCAGGGCCCGCAAGACTTCCTGCCGCGGCGGGTCGGCATCGATGCCGCGGACGAGTCGCAGGTCGGCTTTTAGGAAGTCCGGGGTGATCTCCATGATTGCCTCGAGACTCGCATAGCCGGCACCGGCATCGTCGACGGCGATCCGAATGCCGAGGGCGCGCCACGAGTCGCGCATCTCTCGGAAGATGTCGAAGTTCTCGATCGACTCCTGCTCGGAGATCTCGATTATGAGTTTGTTGGGGTCGAGCTGGTAGTTCTCCAGAGTCTTGACGAGCCCTTCGTCGCGGAGGCTGGGGTCTCCGAAGGAGGTGGGTAGGCAGTTGAGGAACAGCATCTTGCCCGGCGGCAGGCAGTGTGCCTGCTCGAGTGCGGTCCGGCGACATAGGCAGTCGAGTTCGTAGGTCAGGCCGCTCTGAGCCGCCTGCTGAAACAGCAGCCCCGGACTGTGCAGGTCCGAACCGGCGGGTCCGCGGACGAGTGCTTCGTAGCCGACGACCTCGGAGTGGCGCAGACTGATGATGGGCTCGAATAGGGTTCCGAGCCTCCGGTTCAAGATCAGCTGGAGTAGCTGCCGCCCCCGATCGCGCGCGCGCAGGCTCGCCTCGAGGGATGCGTCGCGAGCGGCCGCCTCCACCACCTCCCGGATCTGGCGCGCGGGCTTCAGATTCGGGTTGTAGAGGAGCACGGCAACTCCCACGGGAAGCACCAGTGGATTCCGATGATAGGGGTACACTGCCTGCTTTCCCCTTCGGCTGAGCTCCTCCGCGACTCTCGTCCCGAGTCCGGGCAGCGTTTCCTCGTAGAACTCGGAGTGGGTCCGGTGGCGGAACAGGAACGCCAAGATCGCGTCCCCGCCGCGCTCTTCGATCACCAACACGTCGCCCCCCGGTGCGGCCTCGTCGGTGATCTCACCCACGAGAGCCACGAGCTTTGCGACAGACTCGTGATGGGCCGCCGCCCCGTAACGGCGCTCGACATGAGCTAACGACGCGATATCGATCGCGAGCAGGGCGCAGGCGCCGGACCGCTGCAGGTTGTCGCCGATCGGACCGAAATCCTGGTTAAGGTCGAGCCACGACATCCCCGCCTCCGGGCGTCCACCCAATTCTCGAGCAGGTTCGACGCCATGGGTGAATCGGCGAGATTCGCAGCCAGCCTTAGGCAGCCCGGCGATGCCGGGAAAAACCAAGCATTATCGATGGGTTAGTGAGCTGCCAGGGGTCCTGGAGCCGTGGGTCGAGGGTGTCGGGCTTGGCTACGTCCGGCCCCGCACCGGATCGACCTCCGCCGAGCGCGATGGACGCGCGGCGAAGGCCCAGGCGAGGGCAGTGAAGACGAGAATCCCCGCGTAGCTCGAGAGCAGGTCAGTGTAGGAAAAGCGCCGGTATTCCAGCCAGATCTGCGACAGCTCCTCGAGGGTCGCAGCCACCAGCACCAGGGGAATGCCCGCGGGAACCGCCAAAGAGCCCAGGCGCAGGCGATGGTCCGGGATCGAGGACGCGACCAGCACGGCGAACACTCCCATCAACACGAAATGGCCGGTCTTGTCGCGGCCGGGTATCTGGTTCACGTACACGGTCAATTCCGGAGCGTAATACGCCAGGATCACGTTTGCGGCCACGAACAACGCCATCCAGACCGCCACTGCCCTCATGTGACGCGCTGTTCCCGTCGGCGAGCTGCGAATCGCAGGCGCACATAGTCCGCGGTCCAGTTCCCCTCGGTGTCGCACAGCCGAGACCGCAGGGACTCCCGAACCTCGGCGAAGTACGCCGGGCGCTCGCCCTCGGGCAACGGGCCCGCGAAGCTTCCGGCAAAGGTCTCGAGCCATCCGATGATGTCACCGGGCAGTCGCGTCGGTCGGGGAATCAGCGCCAGCGACGAGACTTCGAAGTCGTGGGCTTCGAGCTTGGCGCGATACTGCCTGTCGGTGGGAAAGTACCAGGGACGGACCCCGTGCGGATCAACGCCCCGCCGCTCCAGCGAATCTCGCAGGGCGGTTTCGATGGTCGCAACGCAGCCGTGGCCCCCGAACTCTCCCACAAAGCGACCGCCGGGCGTGAGCGCGCGCCGGACGCCGCGGAGAACGTCGTCGGGTCGGGTCATCCAGTGCATCGCCGCGTTGCTGAATACGGCGTCGAACTCGGCGTCGAATGCGAGGTCTTGACCATCGCACACTTGTGCGTCGAGTCCGCGCTCGCGCGCCGCCGCTACTTGCTCGGCGCTCGCGTCGACGGCCACCACCCGGCAGCCCCGGGACACGATCTTCTGGGTGAGGTCCCCGTCACCGCAGCCCAGGTCCAGGATCCGCTCCCCCTGCTTGGGCGCCAGCAGCTCGAGAACCGGCATGCCGAGATCCGAAACGAAGCGCGCGTTCCGCGCGTAACCCGCTGGATCCCAGGTCTGCGCGTCGGACACGTCTCCTCCCGGCGTCGCCGCAGGCAGCCGTGACCGGACCATACCCTCGTTCCACTCGCCGGCCCACCGTCCCACACTTTCGCGGTCCCGGGTGATACGCGCGTTCTCGCGTTCCAGTTCGCAATCGATGCTTCGCGCGTGTCGATTACTTACGCGAGGGCGTGAGGTCCGAACACGATGAAGCCGAGGGTGGCAGCTCCCATGGCACTGATCAGCACGGCGCCCGCGGCGACGTCCTTGGCTTTCCCCACGAGGGGGTGGAAGTCCGGAGAGACCGCATCGCAGAGAAGCTCGAGAGCCGTGTTCAGGGCCTCGGCGACCCAGACCATGGTGATGGCTCCCACCACCAGACACCACTCGATCCGAGAGATAGCGAAGAGAGTGCCTGCCGCGCAGACCGTCAGCGCAGCGACTCCGTGGATCCATGCGTTGTGTTGAGAGCCCACGAGGGTGCGGATTCCGGCCAGGGAATGCCGAAAGCTCTGGATCCGGGCTCGAAGATCGAAGCTGGCATCGTCGCTCATTCCCGTTCGCTCCTTCGATGACGCCGGGAGAACGCGCTCACGACCGGAAGCTCTCCCGGGCTGTACCGATGCGTGACGCGCCCAGCAACAGGTCGCCATCGGTTTCGGTGACGTCGCCGAAGACGGCGCGTCGCGCGTAGGCGCGGAACTGGGTCTTCGTCATGTGAACGGCGACTTCCGGCTTCGAAACCAGACGCCGGGCCCAGTCATCGACGGTGGCATCGAGCCGGTCGGCGGAAACGCAGCGGTGGACGAGCCCCCATCCCGCCGCCGTCGCCGCATCCACGGGCTCGCACATCAGGATCATCTCGCGCGCCCTGGCCGCGCCGACTTCCTGAATCAATCGGGGCGTTGCGCCCCAGGTCAGCGGAACGCCCAGGTCGACCTCCGGCAGTTGCAGCGCCGCCCCCTCGGCGGCGATGCGGAAGTCGCAGGCGAGCGCCAGGGCGAGGCCACCGCCGAT
>JACZXC010000025.1 GCA_022571825.1 Myxococcales bacterium
AAAGGCCGCCGCGACACCGTCGATCGTCAGATCGTCGTGGGTTGGTCCGATCCCTCCCGAAGTGAAGACGTGATCATAGTCCCGACTCATCGTCTTCACTTCCGCCGCAATCGTCTCGAGGACATCGGGAATGGTGAGGATCCGCTCGACGTCGACCCCGAGAGCGCGGAGCTCCGTGCACAGAAACGGGGAGTTTGTGTCGACGACTTTACCGGAGAGAATCTCGTTTCCGATGATGAGGATACCGGCGGTGGCCACAACCCGTCAGGATATCGAACGGGTCGACCCCCTCCAAGCCGGTGCTTGGATCGGCGCCTCGACTCGCGTATGATCGAACTCGTGGAAGTCCTCGTGCGCTTTCGCCCGTCGGGCCGGAGCGTGCGCGTGCCTCTCGGCACCACCCTGCTCGAAGCGTCGCGTCGCGCCGAGCTTCCGGTCGCCCGTACTTGTGGCGGCGACGGTCTGTGTGGGCGCTGCGGGCTGCGCATTCTCTCCGGCGTCGCGTCCCTGCCGCGTGAGGCCGAGGATGAAATGCGGGTGAAGCGGAACCAACGCGTCGACCCCGCGGAGCGGCTCGCGTGCCGGATCGCTCTTACCGACGACGTAGAGGTGACGGCGCGGTACTGGGCACTCGAACAGCGAGGATGACATGAAGGACATTCGAATCGGCCTCTCGGTGGCCGAAGGATCGGATCTCGAGAGTCTGTTGAATCGATTCCGCCGGGTGGAGACCGATGGATTTCAGAGTGCTTGGATTCCGAACATTTTCGGCTTCGACGCGTTGACGGTGGCGGCCCTGGCCGCCGGGGTGACTCGCACCCTCGAGCTCGCCACCGCGGTAGTGCCGACCTTCTCGCGCCATCCGTTCTACATGGCGCAGCAGGCGCTCTCGACCCAGGCCGCCGCCGGCGGTCGCTTCGTCCTCGGACTCGGTCCGAGTCACAAGATCGTGATCGAGAACATGCTCGGACTCTCCTTCGATCGCCCGGCCCGACACGTGCGCGAGTATGTGACCGTCGTGACGCAGCTGATCGAAACGGGAAAGACGAGCTTCGAAGGTGAAGTGTACCGGGTGAACGCGTCCCTCGACGTGCCCTGCCCGTCGCCATGCCCGGTACTGATCGGCGCCCTGGGCCCGCTCATGCGTGAGATCGCGGGTCGGCTGGCGGGGGGAACCATCACCTGGATGACGGGTCCCCGCACTCTGGGCAATGCGGTGGTACCCGGCGTCCGCGCCGCCGCGAAGACCGCGGGCCGATCCGATCCGCGCATTGTTGCCGGATTCCCGGTGGTCCTGACCGATGACCCGGCGGCGGCGCGCGAGGCGGCGGGGAAGCTCTTCGCGCTGTATGGAACCCTTCCCTCCTACCGCGCCATGCTCGACGCCGAGGGCCTCGAGTCTCCCGGAGACATCGCCATCGCGGGTGACGAGAGCGCCATCGAGGCGTCGATTCGGCGCCTCGCGTCCGCCGGCGTCACCGATTTCAACGCCGCCCTGTTCTCCTTCGGCCCGGACCCGAAACAGATGATGTCGCGAACCCAGGAGCTCCTGGCGGAGCTCGCCCGGGGTTGAGCCCGATGGCTGACGAGAGCCGCCGGACCGCATTCGAGACCCGCGCCATCCACGCCGGACAGGAACCGGACGAGGCCGCCGCGGCCACGATCGTTCCCGTCTACCAGACGGTGACCTACACACAGGACGCGATCGGCGTAAATCGCGGCTACGAATACTCGCGCAGTGAAAACCCGACACGCGAGGCGCTCGAATCCTGCCTGGCTTCTCTGGAGGAGGGCCGCTTTGGGTTGGCCTATGGGTCGGGAATGGCCGCCATCACCGGGGTCGTGCACCTCCTGGCCGCCGGTGACCACGTGGTGGTGGCGGACGATCTCTACGGGGGAAGCTTCCGCTTGTTCTCTCAGGTAATGCCCCGATTCGGAATCCGCTTCAGCTTTGTCGATGCGACCCACCCGGAGGAGATCGACAAGGCGGTGTGTGAAGCCACGCGGTTGATCTGGATCGAAAGCCCCACGAATCCGATGTTGCGGCTGGTCGATATCGCCGCCTGCGGCGAGATCGCCGCGGGCCACGGGGCGCGTCTCGTGGTGGACAATACCTTCGCAACGCCCTTTCTGCAGACGCCACTCAACCTTGGCGCTCATATCGTCGTCCACTCGACGACCAAGTACATCGGGGGCCATTCCGATGTGATCGGCGGAGCGGTGATCGTGGACGACGAGGAAACCGCCGAGAGTCTGCGATTCACGCGAAATGCGACGGGTGGAGTACCGGGCCCCTGGGACGCCTGGCTGACCCTGCGCGGAGCGAGAACCCTGGCCCTCCGCATGAGCCGACACCAGAGCAACGCGGCGAGGGTCGCGGAATTCCTGAAATCGCAGCCGGGGGTTGCCCGGGTCTACTACCCGGGTCTTCCGGAGCATCCCGGCTTCGACCTCGCCCGGAAACAGATGCGCGGCTTCGGCGGCATGGTCACCATCGATCTCAAGGGGGGCGAGTCCGCGGCTCGGCGGATGTGCGAAGCGACCGAGCTCTTCGCCCTGGCCGAGAGCCTCGGCGGAGTCGAGTCTCTGATCGGATATCCGTGGTCGATGAGCCACGCCGCCTTCTCGGCGGAGGAAAGGCGCCGCAAGGGAATCACCGAAGCGACGGTTCGCCTCTCGGTCGGCATCGAGGACCCGGACGACCTGTGCGCCGACCTCGCCCGGGCACTGGGTTCGAGCGACGCGTGACCCGTGCCATCCTGCTCGTCGACCATGGAAGCCGGAGGGCCGAGGCCAACACCCTGGTCGATGAGGTCGCCGAGCGGGTGCGGAAGCGGGCCCCGCACTGGGTCGTTCGAACTGCCCACCTCGAGCTGGCCCATCCGACGATCGCCGAGGGGATCGATGCCTGTGTCGACGCCGGCGCCGATGAAGTCGTCGTTCACCCTTATTTTCTCGGCTCGGGGAATCATACGGCCCGCGACATTCCGCGCCTCGTCGGGGAAGCGATGCAGCGTCACTCGGGACTCCGGGTTCGTATCAGCCAACCGCTGGGCCTGCACGACAAGCTCATCGACGTGATCATGGATCGAGTGGAAGAAGCTCGAGAGTAGCCCTCTCACTTCGGGTGGAGACATGAGCCGGCCTCCGCTCATCGCAGTCGTCTGGTTCTTCTATCTCGGCGCCCTGGGGATCTTCTTCCCCTACTTCAGCCTGTACCTGCACGAGAACGCGGGCCTCACCGGAACCCAGATGGGCTTCGTGCTGGCCGTGATTCCGATGATGGGCATCGCCACCCAGCTGTTCTGGGGTCAGATCGCGGACCGCACCGGTGCGAGGTCTCGGGTGTTGGCGGGCTTGGGGATGGGCGCGCTCTTCGGGTATGGCGCGCTCTTCTGCGCACGGGGCTTCGCGTCGATCGCCCTGGCGACCGCTTCCCTGGCGTTCTTCCAGACCGCGCTGATCCCCAGCGCCGTCGCTGTGACACTGGCGCTGACCCGTGACGACGGTCCCCATGCCTTCGGGCGAATGCGGGTCTGGGGAACCGTCGGATTCTTTCTGGTGGTCGTCTGCTTCCCTCCGGCACTCCACGCGCTTCGGGAAGTCCGAGGCTTCGGTGTCGATCGAGCGGGCGTATCCGAGCCCGGGCTCGAGTGGATGTTTCCCATCGCCGGAATCATCCTGTTCTTCGGGGCCCTCGCGGCGTTGGCCCTCCCCCGGGGCGGGGCGCTGGCGCTACGGGCGCCCCGGGGCGACTGGCGACGCCTGCTCCACCACCGGCCGTTCCGCCGTCTTCTGGGCTTCTCCCTGGTCGCCTTTTTGTGTCTCCAGGGTCCCATGAGCATTTTTCCGGTCTACGTGCGGGCCCACGGCGGCACCCTCGATTCTGTGAGCGAGATGTGGATCTTGATGTTGATTCCCGAGATCTTCTTGATCCTGATGTCCGGCGCGGGACTGGAGCGCTTCGGTCCACGCGGGCTGCTCGCGATCGGCGTGATCGCGGGGGGCGTTCGATGGCTCGTGTGCGGCTTTGCGCAATCCCTGGCCTGGATCTATCCGGTGCAGATTCTCCACGGCGTGGTGGTCGCCGGACTCGTGCTCGGTGGTCCTCTCTACGTCGAGGCGGTCGTTCCGGAACGGATGCGCTCCACCGGTCAGGGACTACTCGCGATGGTCGGAGTCAGCATCGGCGGCATCAGCTCCCAGCTCGCGACCGGGTGGCTGCTCGAACACGTGGGCCCGGACGCCCCCTACATCGCCGGCGGCCTGGGCGCCCTGATCCTCGGCGCGCTCATCCCCGTCTTGCTTCCACCCGCGACCCGACCCGCTCCCGCCGAAGGGGAGCAGGCGCTCTGATCCCCACCGCCTACGCCGTTCGCGCCGGAATCGGCTCAGGAGTCGATCGTGCGATGCTTCGGGCTCCGATCGGAATCGCCTGGAGACGCTTGCAGCAACGCATCGACAGACGCCAGAACATCGGCGGGCCGGATCCCCGTCATGCACTGGGCTTGGGCAAACCAGCAGGAGAGAACCTTGTTGTCATGGACGAACATGCACGGAGAACACGCGAGCTTCCGGTAATACACTTCGTGTCGCTGGCCTGCGCGCGATCGCAGGGGGCCGTAGAGTATGGGCGTCTCGGGTCCGAAGAGCGCCACGGTCGAAGCCCCGGCCGCTGCCGCCAGGTGCAGGGGTCCGCTGTCGTTGGTCACGACCACGGTGGCGTGGGCGAGCAGCGCCACCAGCTGAGCGATGTCGATGCGGCCCGCCAGGTTGGCGATTCGCGTCGCGACTTCGGTGGCGGCCACTACGGACTCGACGTACCTGCGCTCCGCCGCCGACCCGATCACTACAACGTTCAGGTTTTCGCGACGACTTAGACACCGAAGCAGCTCCGCGACCTGCTCCCGGGGCCAGCGGCGCTCGAGGGCCATGTCCCCCGCGTTGGGATTCACGACCACCGTCGGATCTTCTTCCCTCCACGAGCCCAACGCGGCCAGCTGCTCCCGACATTCGTTCCAGGCGGACTCGGTCGCGGACAAGCGCGGCAGGGCGTCCGGCGCGGCCACGGCATCGGACTCGACGGGATCCATCGGGTCCCCGCGCATCAGGTCCAGGAAATTCAACGCCACGTGATTGTAGGCATTGAAGGGAACCTCCACGTCGTGGAGCCTTCCGCGCCACTTTCCCTTGGCGCTGAACCCGTGGGACCAACGCGGATTCGAGAGGTAGGAAAAGATCGCCGAGAAACGCGTGAAGAACTCGAGATCGAGGAGCAGATCGTAGCGCTCGCGCCGAATCGAACGAATCGTCTTCAGCGTCGAGAACAGAAAGGGAACCACCCCGTTGCGAAGGTCAAGGGTAAGGGCCCGATCGATCGCGGGGTACATCTCGATGATCTCGCGGTTTTCGTGCAGGGAGAGAAAGTCGATACGAGCCCGAGGATATCGCTCGCGTATGATCTCGAAGAGCGGGGACGCCAGTACGATACTGCCCATGCCCCACATCTTGAGAAGCAGCACCTTGCGAACCTCTTCCGTCGCCGGGGCGTCTCGGCTGCCGCCGAAGATCTTCTTCGAGGCCAAGAGCAGCGCGCACACGGTCGAACCAACGTACCGGTCGATCCACAGCGCGATCGGATAGATTCGATTCGGACGACTCGGACGACCGGAACCCATGGGACGATCGGAGTCGGAATGACTGGCACCCGGGACACACATCTCGCGAGATTGTACCACTCAGTTTCCGGGATCGATCCACCGGCGGATCTCGACGCCCCCGATGCGCGTTTCCTGCTGGTAGTGCTCGTCGATCCAGGCCAGGATCGCGGGGCCGAACACGAGCTCGTCGGGAAGATTATCCACACGATAGGCGTCGTGGTCCCAGACCAGATAGCGCGGTGGATTCGCGCGCAGGTCGCGAAGTACCTCGGCGCGGTGCGCGTCCGTCACGATCTGATGTCCCATCACGAAGCGGATCGGGTTGGGTCGGTCGGTGAGATAGTAGTACGCGCCGTCGTCGGGAAGGAACAGGACCGGCTCTCCGGGGTTCGTGCGAAGCTGAATCCAGCGGGTCACCCGCTCTACGTGGCGGTTGCCGCGCGGATGGTCACGACGGGCCGCCAACGCCGCGACGTTCGACACGGTCTTCTTCACCAAGGCGACGGGGTCCGGCGGCTCGAGGAATCCACCGACCCCCACGAAGAGCGCCAGTGCCAAGGTCCGCCAGGCTGCCAGCGGACGCAGCGCGGCTCCGCGGCGCCAGAGATCGACCAGGCGATCGACGGCGTAGCCCAGCAGCAGGACCGTGGCCGGCAACACGGCGAAGGTGCGGGGCAGGCCGCTGCGACCCAGGGCTACGCGAAACGAGATTAAACCGAAGATCGCGATCAATACCAGGGCAAGGCGCGCGGGATCGCGGGCCAGCGCCTCACCCACCTCGCGAATCGAGGCGATGGGCCGGCGAAGATCGAGGGCCGAGACCGGCATCGCGAGCATCAGCGCACCCAGGGACACCGCGGGAACCGCGTAGGAAAGCCGAAGCTGCAGAGACTCCTCGGTCGAAAGCTCCGACACCGCCAGGGGCAGTCCCGACAACAGGGAGGGAAAGATCATCTTCGCGTAACCCGCCATGAGATACTGGGGGTACTGGACCAGATCCTGCAGCATGGGAAGCAGCGCATCGTTCGCCGCGAACCAGATCAGCACGGGTGCGACGACCGCGGCGGCGCCCAGTCCGTACAGGGCGGCGCCGCGGACCTCTCGACGGACGACGAACGCCAGGGTGGAGACGACCACGAAGGCTGCCCCGTATTCCTGGCTGTAGAGAAGGGACGTACCCGCGACGACTCCCGCCAGAAGAGTCCATCGCAGCCGACCGCCGCGCAGCCAGAGGATCAGCAGCAGGATCCCCAGCAG
The DNA here is from genome assembly GCA_022571825.1 of Myxococcales bacterium. Lineage (GTDB taxonomy): Bacteria > Myxococcota_A > UBA9160 > UBA9160 > SMWR01 > JACZXC01. The sequence goes on from JACZXC010000025.1 coordinate 6,918, forward strand.
GGCGAGGCCGAGCCGCAACTTGACCCAGGGGAGCAGGAACGGCAGGCCCAGCACCAGCCACGGTCGGCGCACGATCGCCCCGCCCAGGAGGAACAGGCAGAACCAACCGAGGGTTCGAGCGGTCGCCCAGTACAAGCTGTACGCCGCAATCGAGCGACCGAAGAGCGACCAGAAGCCGACGATACTCAGATTGTAGAGTGGACCGTAGAGGCAGAAGAAGTCGCGACCCTGGAAGCCCCCGTGGAGTATCGAGTTCGCCCAGGCCAGGTGCTGACCGGTCTCTCCGAGAAACGTGAAGTTGTCGGCCAGCAACCGTTCGTCGGCGACCCCCAGCCCGATCTGCCACACATCGCGCCAGAACCCGGGTGCGATCAGAAGTGCGAGAGCCAGGGCGCCGGCGACCCAACCGATCGTGGCCGGCGAGCACCGCACTCGGGGCGCAGGCAGGGGATCGATGGCGACGGGCCCCGTGGGCGGCGTTCCGCGACCGGATAGAATCCAGAAGGCGCCCCCCGCCGCCAGCGACCAGCCGATGACCCCGACGAAGACCGGAAGCCAGAGCACGGCGAGCAGGCCGGCGCCTCCGGCCATCTCGGCCCAGACGATCGACGCGATCGGCGCCGCAGTGCGCCGGAAGAGCCGCGCCAACCCCCAGGTTCCCAGGGCGCAAGCCACGAGGGCGTAGGCGTACCAGAACATCTCCTGCTGCGCCGGATAGCGCGCCAACGTGGTAAGGCTCACGATGCCGAGATCGTTCGGAACGTACTCGAAGCGGACGGGCAGCCCGCGTGCCAGAAGGATCGCGAAGCCTGCCGCGATCGGAAGCGCCGCAACCACGCCGTCGCTGGAAACCGACCTCGGCTGCATCGCCGTATGCTAACGCCTCTCCTTGTCAGGAGGACCGTGCGGATCGGCGGGACTGGACGAACGCGACCATTCTCTGCGCGCGGCGACGATCAGGAAGGCCCAGGCGGAGACAAAGAACCAGAGTACCGAAAGATCGCGCCAGAGCAGCAGGCCGCCGGGCCAATGGGGATGGGCTCGGAAGTCCCAGGTTCCCAGCAGGAACGGACTCCCGCAGAACAACACGTACGCCGCGTACACGTATCCGCCCAAGGTAAGCGTGGCGAACCATGCGAAGCCCCGGCCCGGAAAGAACCAAAACGGAATCGACCAGGCGAAGTATTGAAACGAAAGGAAGTTGTTGTTGAAGGCGTAGAAGAGGACGAATGAGCCGCAGACCGTAACCCCGAGTCCGCCGGGTGTCCGCTCGTTCCGCCGGAGCCAGGCCAGGAGAACCACGGGCAGCAGGCAGACCCAGCTGTTGTACGCCGCATGGGCATCGATCAGCGAATCGATCGCAGATCGCCAGGTCTCCGGCAGCGCATCGACGATCCCGAAGACGCTCCAGATGGTCCAGATCGGATCTCCCCCGGGTGTGGTGATGTTGAGACCCGGATAGGCGAAGACCCGCTGATAGACCAACCCCGGGGCCTCCAGGAGAACCGGTAGGGTGGTCGAGATTCCGACGGCCAGCAGGGCCGCGCCGAAGGCGAGACGTCGGCGCCAGCCGACGAAGCAGAAAAGGAGGGCGGGGGCCGCCAGGCTCACGGGCAGCTTGATCCACAGGCCCACCCCGAGCGCGATACCCGACGCGAGAGGACGTCGAGCCGCGGCGGCGTTGACGGCAAGCAGGCAGAAGAACGCCACCGCCGTGTCCGTGTTTCCGTGATAGGCCGAATAGATGATCGAGAGCGGGTGGAGCCAGTATCCCGCGAATACCGCGTATCGAAATTTCGATCGGCGGAAGAGCCGCTGGAGAAGGAACGCGTTGCCCAGATCGAGCAGGGCGAAGGGCGCGCGCAACACCATGGGAAACGGAATCTCCGTCAGGCGTGCCAGGACCCACAGCAGCGAGATCACCTTCCCGATGAACGGCGGGTGGTTGAAGACCTCCTGCCACTCGTAGTACCCGACGAGGCCGTCCCGGCGGGTCCAGCCCGCGTGACTGAACCAGATGGCCACGTCGTCGGTACCGTCGGTGAAAATCACCAGATAGGCGCGAAGCCCGATCCCGAGGGCGATTACGATCCAGAGCCAGGGACCGGGCCACCGCATGAATCGAATCGGACCGTCCAGGTCTGCCAGCTTCCGGAGAGTCATGCGGGGGCTCGACGAGCCGCAAGCCTCCCTCGATTGCGCCCGCTTCGGATCAGCGTGCCCAGGACGATCAGCAGCGTCAGGGCGCTCGTCACCCAGCCGGCGTTGAAAAACCGGGGTTGGTACACCATGACGATGTCTCCCTCACCCGCCGGAAGATCGACGGCCAGCTTGCCGCCCTCGGAAACCGCCCGCTTGGCAGCCCCGGTCGGGCCTTCGACTCGCCACTCGGCAGCCCCTCGGCCGTAGCGGAAGGGGAAAACGATCCGTCCCGGGCGTTCGGCCCGGGCGCGATACACCAGGCGATTGGGCGCGAACGCCTGCAGCTCGGCGGTGATGACGCCGGAAGTTCCCAGCACGAGGGGACGCGGTCGGTGATCTCGCGAGGTGAGGGCCTCACCCAACGCCGCGCGCTGCCAGGGCAGGCTCGCGGCATGGAGCTCGGCGGCGGCGAGCAGGCAGAGTGCCAGGGCGGCGAGGGGCGCTGCCCGCGGCCACCGCCCGAGATCGCGCTCCCACAGGCGCTGTAAGCCAACCGCCGAGACGACCGCGAATCCGAACAACGCCGGGAACAGAAAGCGCGAAGGACCGCGCTGGGTGCGCCAGATGGGAAGCCCATCGAGCCACGACCACACGTCCATCCAATGCAGGAGCGGCGGCCACTCGATGGCCAGGATGGAAAAACCAACGGCGATCGCCGCCATCGGCCAACAGCGCCGGGCCAGCGCCAGACCCACCGCCAGGCAACCGAGGGCAACCGGGCCGACGTAGAAGGCGTACTCCCACCAGCCGCTGCCGTGGTCATAGGAAACCCCGGGAGGGGCCCAGTCCGGCTGCTGACCACTCGCCAGGAAGGCAGTGAGGACGAGTGAGAGTGGCAGACCCTGGACTCGAGCCGTGGGATCGTAGTCGGCGAACTCGGCGAGCATCGGCAGCAGCTTCACCGCACCGAGACCCAGGGTGGCCAGCACCAGCAGCGCCCAGAGGCGGATGGGGCGCGCGTCCCGCGCACGAACCGCCCAGAGCAGGGCCAGGAAGGCCAAGACCAGATTCTGCCAGATGAACGGCTGGTGCTGACCACCCAGAATCGTGAACGCGTTGATCGCCGCCGCCAGCCACAGGGCTCCGCCCCTGCCGAGAACGGCGCGTCGGTACGAGCACACCAGTCCCGGCAGCAGCTGGCCACCCATCACCCAGGGGTGCCCCACCGAGAGATGGGACACGAAGAATCCGTTGAACGCAAAGACCGTGGCGACGAAGCACGCGATCTCGAGGCGAACGCCGATGTCGCGCAGCAGGAAGAACATGCCCGCGAATCCCGCCGCCGTGAAAAGTACGAGAAGCAGCTTGATGTACGCGCCCGTGGACAGGACGAACAGCAGAGCCACCAGCGGTCCCAGGATCGGCGACTCGGCGTTCGCCAGAAAGTTCTTCGTGACCCAGGCGTCGTTCATGAAGAGAGGCAGGGTGTGAAACTCAGTGAGAGAGATGCGGACCCAGTCGAAGTAGTTGTAATGGTGCGAACCCCAATCGTAGCCGTGAAGCGACCCGCCGAAGAGCAGGGTCGCGTAGAAGATCACCGCGACGACGAGACCGAGGGCGTAGCTCCCCGCGAGATCCCGAGTGGAGCCCGGGATCGCCACGCCTCGCAATCGAGGCGGGGTCAGCTCCAGCGGTGTGATCGGGAGCACTAGGTCTCCGCGTGTCCCTTGCGAGCGCTCGCGCGGATATAACGTCGGCTCACCGGGGAGAGATCATCGATCGGGACGATACACTCGATGATCGCGAAACCGCGCACCTCGTGGGCGGAGCACAGCGCCTCTCGGAGCTCCACTCGCGTGTCTGCGCGAATCCCCAGACCGCCCCAGGCCTTTGCCAGTTCGGCATAGGGCCACGGGGGAATATCGAGCAGCTCCGGCCGCGGCGATACGGGGCGGAAAATTCCCCAGCCCGAGTTGTTCACCAGCACGATGATGGGCGACAGGCCTAGCGCCGGAGCGTGCGCGATCTCCGGGCCCGTCATCTGGAATCCACCGTCGCCGCACAGCACCAGGGGCCGTCGCGACGTACCGATCTCGGCCCCCATGGCCGCCGGAACCGCAAAACCCATGGACGCGTAGTATCCCTGCGCGTAATAGAGACCGCCCTCACGCTGCCGAACCTCGAGCCCACCGAAGAGCATATCCCCCGATTCCGCGAACACGTCATATCCCGCATGGGAGGCCAGGAAGCCGTTGACTTCGACCAGGAGGTCGTTGACCGTCAGCTTCGAAGACGCGCGCGACCTGCGCTCCTGCTTCAGGTTGTCCCAATACTCGATCTTTTCCCGGAAGCGAGGCAGCGGTTGCTTCGCGAGATGCGTGACGAAATCCTTCAGCATCACATCGGTGTAGGTATGGAAGGAAATGTCCACCCGCCTGGACACTGCCCAGACAGAGCGCTCGCGCTTCACCTGCGACTTCGCCGCGCCCAGATTGATGTCCGTGAGCTGGCTCCCCATCGAGAGCACCAAATCGGCGTCGCGGACACGCGCTTGGATCTCGGGAGCGCTGAAGGGACCGATATGAACACCCATGTGCAGCGGGTGGTCCATCGGGAAGACGCCCTTTGCCAGGGGCGTCGTCACGACGGGTGCATGAAGCTTTTCGGCGAGGCGGAGGAAGTCGCGCTCCGCGCGCTCGCGGTAGATCTCGACTCCGCCGATCAAGATGGGCCGCTTGGCGTTGCGGAGTCGGGCGGTGGAATCGGCCACGGCCTCGGCGAGCTTGCGGGGATCCGAGGTCAGCTTCGGGAACGAACCATCCCATTCAGTGATGGACTTCGGCACCGGAATCGAGGCGTCCACCATGTCCCGGTGAATCTCGATGTAGCCTGGACGATGCTCGGCGGCAATCGTGCCCACGATCTCATGAAGCTCCTGAGCGACAAGCTCCGGATGCCGCAGGATCCGTGCCACGCAGGTCACCTCGGCAAAGATTCGCGACTGGGACTCGACGTCCTTCACCTGATGGTGGACCCCGCCCAGCTTCTGTTCGGCCTCGCCCGGGCCGCCGGACACGACCAGCAACGGCACCTGCTCGGCATAGGCTGCGGCTACGGGGTTGATGACGTTGTGTCCGCCCGCCCCATAAGTCACGCAGATGACGCCCAGGCGCCGGGTGCTGCGGGCATAGCCATCGGCCGCGAACCCCACCGCCGGCTCGTGGGAGAAGGTGACGATCTCGAGATCGCGATCGGCACCGAAGCGGTGGAAGAGACCGAGCACCAGGTCGCCGGGGAGGCCGAAGATGTGTGTGACGCCCGCGCGGCGCAGGTACGCGACCAGAAAGTCGCCGAGGCGCATGCGCGATCGCATCGAAGATCGCCCTCTACCTCGCGCGCCCGGGGTCCGAACGACACCTCCCACGTCGGCTGAAAGCCTAGCATGGAGGGTCCGCTAGGATCCCGCCGCCGTGAGACCCGCAGCCCGATGGTCACCACCGAGAACCTGAGATCGCGAACGACCGGCCACCTCTTGATGGTTTCGGTGGCCGTGGCCTGTGGTATCACCGGCGCGCTCGGCGCTGTCGTCTTTCGCTTCATGATCCGCTTGGTCCAGACCGCCTTCTTTGAGGGCGCTTCGGGTATCGAGTCCCTTTTCGACGGCGATCTGCTCGGCGAAGGCCACAATCCGCTCGCGATCGCGCGCGGCGTCGAGTGGTATTGGCGACTGATGATTCCCGCGCTGGGTGGCCTCATCGTCGGCCCGCTGATCTACGTATTCGCGCGCGAGGCCAAGGGACACGGCGTTCCCGAAGTCATGGCGGCCGTGGCCCTCCGCGGGGGAGTGATGCGGCGCCGGGTGGTGGCCGTGAAAGCCTTGGCCTCGGCGATCTGCATCGGCACTGGGGGCTCGGTGGGCCGCGAGGGCCCGATCGTCCAGATCGGCGCTGCCCTCGGCTCCAGCATCGGACAGGCGCTCCGGGTCCCCGCCAGTCAGCTCCGAACGATCGTCGGATGCGGCGCCGCGGCGGGGGTGGCCGCGACCTTCAACGCGCCGATCGCCGGGGCGCTCTTCGCCGCCGAGATCGTCGTCGGAAACTTCGCGGTCGCCCAGCTGAGTCCCATCGTCATCTCGTCGGTCGTCGCGACGGTCGTGTCCCGATACTTTCTCGGCAACTACCCCGCCTTCCAGGTTCCGCCCTACGGGCTGGTGAGCCCCTTCGAGCTGCTTCCCTACACCCTCGCGGGTCTGGTGGCGGGTCTGGTGGCGGTCGTCTTCATGCGCTCGCTGTACGCCGTTGAAGACGCCTTCGAGAAGATTCCGATTCCCGAATACTCAAAGCCGGCGCTGGGAGGCCTGCTGGTCGGGGCCATTGGCATCGCTCTTCCCGACGTCTTCGGAGTCGGTTACAGCACCATCGGCGACGCACTGACCGGAAACGTCCCGGTCGCGATCCTCGGAGTCCTGTTGGTAGCCAAGATCGCCGCCACCTCGATCAGCATCGGCTCGGGAGGCTCCGGTGGAATCTTCGCTCCGTCGCTCTTCATGGGCGCCGTGACCGGAGGTTTCATCGGAACCTACGTGCACCAGTGGTTTCCGGACTCGACGGCGACCTCGGGTGCCTATGCCCTGGTGACCATGGGCGCCGTCGTGGCCGCTGCCACCCATGCACCGATCACCGCGATCATCATGATCTTCGAACTTACCCAGACCATCGGCATCATTCCACCACTGATGGCGGCGTGCGTGGTGAGCACTCTCGTCTCGACGCTGTTCCAGCGCGATTCGATCTACACGATGAAGCTCAGGCGCCGCGGCATCGATCTCTATGAAGAGGAGGAGCGGAACGTCCTGCGAGGTCTCTACGTCCACGACATCATCGATCGGGCGCCCGAACGCCTGTCCGCCGGCGCCAATTTCCAGACGGTGGTCGAGTGCGTTCTGGGGAGCGAACACCACGAGTTCTTCGTCGTGACCGACCGCGACCAGTTGCTGGGTGTGATCCACCTTCGCGAGCTAACGCGAATGCTGGCCGAACAGGAGGTGCTTCGGCCCCTGGTCGTCGCCGGAGACCTGATGCAACCGAATCCGCCCACGGTCAACGAGAACGACCACCTCCACGTCGTGCTGCAGCTCTTCAGCCCGGGCCTAGTCGAGGAGCTCGCGGTCGTCGACGCAGATTCCCAGAAGATGATCGGAAGCGTCCACAAGCGCGACGTGATCAACGCCTACAACCGCGAGATCCTTCGCCGCGATCTGGCGGGATCCATCTCGAGCAACGTGGTCGTGGCGAGTCGGGGGCAGCAGGTCGAGCTGGGTGGAGGCTACGTCCTGCAGGAAATCCAACCACCGCCCCGCTTTTTCGGCCACACGATCCGGGACCTGGACATCGCGTCCACGACCGGCGTCCAGATCGTCCTCCTGCGCAAGCGGGATCCCGACGACGGCCGCTCCGCCGTCCGCGTTCCCACCGCCGACGACCGGATCGACGAAGGCGACCGCCTCGTCATCGCCGGAACCCGAGCCGCGGTCGAGTCCCTGGACGTCATCTAGAGCCCAGACGCGGCGAGGGAGGGCTCCGGCCCATGGCTCGTTTTGCCGGTTATCGGCGGGCCGTGCCC
>JACZXC010000328.1 GCA_022571825.1 Myxococcales bacterium
CCGCGCCGGCGATGCGCGCGCCCCGGGGCGCGGCGATCCCCACGCCGCCACAGCCCAGGATCACCACGCTCGCCCCGGCCGGGATGTGCACCGTGTTGAGTGCGGCGCCCAGACCCGTCGTGACCCCACAGCCGATCAGCGACGCGCGGTCGAGGGGCATGTCGTCGCGGATCTTGACCAAGGAGCGCTCCGGGCAGAGCATCTTCTCGGCGAACGAAGACAGGTTTGCCATCTGGAAGATCGGGTCGCCGCCCTGGGTGCTGAGTCGCGGCTTCGATCCCTCGGGCCGACCCGAAAACTGGGTGAAGCAGAGGTAGGGGCGGCCCCCGGTGCAGAACTTGCAGACGCCGCACCAGGCGGTGAGGCAGCCGATGACATGATCGCCCGGAACGAAGTCGGTGACCCCTTCGCCCACCGCTTCGACAATGCCCGCCGGCTCGTGCCCGAGGATGCAGGGGGGCGGCAACGGGAGACCGCCTTCGATCACGGTGAGGTCGCTGTGGCAGATACCGGAAGCCGCCGTCTTCAGGAGGACCTCGCCCGGACCGGGATCGTCGATCGCGACGTCCTCGAGCTCGAGGGGGGCGTTATTCGCGCGCATCACGGCTGCCTTCACGGTGCATCTCCTTGCTTCGTCCGGCTCCGGGAGGGATGCCGGTTCGGTTGAGATCGACTACGAACTGCGCCGAATCGTGAACTGCTGCTTCGCTCGACCGCACAACGGCGCGTTACCGCATCTCGAACTCGCTGAGCCGCGGCTTGGCCATCTCCTCTCGGAAGCGGTCGAAGGTCCAGGGCCAGGCTGTCGGCAGTCCATCGTCGTCGAGGTACCAGCTCTTGCAGCCGCTGGCCCAGATCGTCGTCTTGGCGGCCTGCTTGCGTTCGGCGTTGAAGCGTTCCAACGCCGCCCGCGAGGCGCTCACCTGGTTGCAACAGCGCGATCGCACCAGCTCGACCAGCTGCATGATGTACGAGAATTGCATCTCCGCGATCTCGATCAGCGAGAAGTTCCCGACCGGCCCATTGGGTCCGTTCAGCATGAAGAGGTTCGGAAAGTCCGGGATCGAGATCGCCATGTAGGCAGACGGGGTCTCCTGCCACACGTCCTCGAGTCGGGTGCCATTGCGGCCCACCACCTCCATCGGCCGCATGAAGCGATCGACGCGGAATCCGGTGGCGAGGATCAGCAGGTCCAGCTCGTGCAGCTGCCCGTCCCGGGTTCGCACCCCGGACTTCTCGATCCGATCGATTCCCTCGGTGACGAGCTTCGCGTTGGGTCGCTGGATGGCTTGGTAGAAGCCGTCCGACATGATCAGGCGCTTGCAGGCCGCGCGATAGTCGGGGCGGAGCCTCTCCCGGAGCTCCGGATCCTTCACGCTGTTCTCGAGATTGGCTTCGCAGGTGGTATGGATCGCTTGCATCACGGGGGACTCTGCGTCGACGAGGACATTGGCAAAGCCGTCGATGAAGGCCCGCGAGATCTCCGCTCGGATCGCCCCCATGGCCTCGGGGTGTCTCCGGAACTCGGCCTTCTCCTCCTGGCTGTAGGCCGGGTTCTCGATGGGCATGACCCACTGGGCAGTGCGCTGGAAGAGCGAGAGCTCCGCCACCTGGTCGACCAGCGCCGCCACGATCTGGATTGCGGAGGAGCCCGTCCCGACCACGCCGACGCGCTTGCCGGCGAGGGGCACGCTGTGATCCCAGCGCGCGCTGTGGAAGGTGGTTCCCTCGAAGTCGTCGAGGCCGTCGAAGTCGGGGTAGGCGGGGTGATGGAGGACGCCCGTTGCTGCGATGACGAAGTCCCCCACGTCGGTGGTTCCGTCGGCCATCTCGAGCTTCCAGCGGCCGTCCTCGAACGCGCAGCGGGTGACCTCCTTGCCGGTCTGAATCCTCGAGTACACGCCGTAGCGGCGGGCGATGTCCTCGAAGTAGGCCTGGATCTCGGACCCCGGCGAGAAGCGATGGCTCCACTCCGGGTTGGCGGCGAACGAGTAGCTGTACAGATGAGACGGAACGTCGCACGCGATGCCCGGGTAGGTATTCTCTCGCCAGGTCCCACCGAGGCGATCGGCCTTCTCGTAGATCGCGAAGTCGTCGAGGCCGGCCTCCCGCAGCTTGATCGCGCTGAGGATTCCCGCCATTCCCGCGCCAATGATGATGAAGCGGAGGTCGCTTCGGTCCGAGTCGGCGGGGGTCGGTCGTGTATCGGTCGTCATGTCGACTCAGCGCTTCTTTGGCCCGCCGTTCTCGCCGGGCCAGCGCGAGCCGCTGATGGTGTCGGCGAAGGGTGCGAAGGCGTCGGCGTTGAGCTTGCCCGCCAGGGTGATCTCGCGGTCGAAGGAGTTCGGTGTCCACAGGCGCGCCGACACGTCGCTCTCGATCGGGAGCAGTTCCTTGATCGGGTCCCACGGGCTGTCGCGCAGCGTCAGAGTGCCCTCGAGCTTCTGGTGGTACGCGGTGCCGTAGCGGGTGTGCACGCGGACCACGTGGGGCGGGAAGTCGTAGGTGGCTTCCGGCGCCATGCCGACCCCGGGTGAGACCTTGATCCACCACTCGGTCTCGCTGTGGTTCTCGGGGTTCGGGAGGGTGTCGGTCACCTTGCCGTCGAATTCCAGGAAGGTGTAGCCCTGGTGAGTGCAGCGCGCGTGCACGCTGTCGAGCATCCGGTAGTAGCTGACATCGCACGGATACTTGGGCTGGCCGTTCCGGTCGCGGCTCACGAAGATCGCGGACTCCTGGTCGATCCCATAGCCGAGGGTGTAGAAGCCCTCCTCGCCCCCGTAGTCGGCATCGACCGTGATCAGGATGCCGTACTCGGGGACGTCGGGGACCGGGAAGTTGTAGACCGTGAGGTGGACCTGCGACTTCGTGCTCGGTTCGATGCCGGGGGGCAGCAGCGCGGCGATCTTCTCCGGGTGGGTGTCGTAGTCGAGCTTCAGCATCGGCCACAGGATGATGTCGCCGGGGTTGATCTTCGGGCCGGACTCTTGGGTACTCATGGGGCCTCCTGGTTTTGGGGCGATCGGCCGATTTCCGCTCGGCCGTGAAACGGTTCCATCAAGTGGCGGTTTCGAACAGGCGCTTCTCGGGGCCGATGCGCGCGACCAGCGGCGCCAGCTTTTCGGTGTCGACGCTGTAGAACTCGGCCGCGTTGCCGCCGAGCATCTTGCTGATCTCGTCCTCGGGAAGGCCGCCGAAGGTCCCGAGCATCTGATCCTTCGTATAGGGCCAGCTGCCTTCCGGATGCGGGTAGTCGGTGCCCCACATGATCGAGTCGATGCCGATGTCGTGGCGCATTTCGGCCTCGCGGCGCGGCATGCACGATGCACCAACGCGCACGTTGCGCCGGAAGTACGCGGCCGGCGACATCGAGAGGTGGCTGCGGTAGTCGCCGAGCTTCTGCGAGTAGTGGGTCTCGGAGTAGCGCTGCTCGAGGAGTGCGAGGTATTCCGGCACCCACACCGCGGTGCCCTCGGTCATCGCGACCTTGAGCTTCGGGAAGCGTTCGAATACTCCCCCCCAGAGCATGAAGGTCAGGGGTCGCACCAGCCACTGCACCACCTCGGTGATGTAGATCCCCATCGCACCGGGCTGGACACTGTGCCCGACCGGCGCGGGGATCGGCCCGAAGTACTCCTCGATCGGCGCCGGACCGGAGTGGAAGTGGATCGGCATGTCGAGATCCTGGCAGATCTCCCAGGCGGGGTCGTATTGGGTGTGGTGGTAGCCGTCGTGGCTGCCCCAGCGCGGCGGGAAGATCACACCTCGCAGCCCATTCTCGTTGGCCCAGCGAATGCCCTCGACGGCGCGGTCGATGTCCCAGAGGACCGGGATGCAGGCGAGCCCGATCCGGCGCTCCGGTGCGGTTGCCACGAACTCGGCCATCCAGCGGTTGTGCGCGACCGAACCCGCCCACTGGAGGTCGGCGGTCACGCCCTCCGGCGCCATCGTGAAGCCGGCGCCGAACGGCGGTGCGTTCATCTCGGTGACGCCGT
>JACZXC010000329.1 GCA_022571825.1 Myxococcales bacterium
ATCGCGTTGGCGGTGAAGCATCGGGAGGTTGCCACGGGTCCGCAGGCGGCGTCGCACGCGGCGGAGGATCCCGTATTGATCCCGTAGCTGTAGAGGACATCGCCCTCGGGGACCCAGCCCAGCTCGTCGAACGCCGTCTGGGAGGCGGCGTCCCACGGCATCTTCTTGGTGCCGAGGCCCCCGTAGAGGTCCCAGTCCGGCATCGGGAGCGGCGCTTCGAAGAAGAAGTCGCGCTCGGCCTGGAAGCTCTTCTGGGAGCGCGCAATCTCCGCGAGGTTCGAGTATGCCTCGGCGCGGCGCGCCTTGGCCTGGAAGCGCATGAAGCCCGGAACGGCGATAGCGGCGAGGAGGCCGATGATCGCAACGACGATCATCAGCTCGATGAGCGTAAACCCGGACGTGGCGGGGACAGATTTCATCCGCCGCGGTATCGGCGTCCCGGGGTACGAACTTGAGTCCGCCCGCGGCTGAGCCGTTTCGCCTGGGTTCGGCCCATTCGCGATCTGGGCTTGGGCCGGACCGCTCGAACTGCATCGGGGTTGGGGTCCGAATTCGCTCGGTTTTCCGGGGCTCAAGAGGCGCCCCGCCCGACCGATCATCAATCGGGGCGCAGATCGGGTTGCGGATTCCCTTTCGCGCGGAGCGGCGGGGCTGCGCTGGATCGCTATCGAGTCCTGAGTCGAAGCGAGCTGCGGGAGGGCGATCGCATCGTCGATGAGTATGTACGTCGCAGCATGTCGCGCGCGACACGCGGGGCCATCTCGGCTCGGCAAGCACTTCTGCCTCGGCGCGTCTCTCGCGCGCCTGGAGGCGCGGGGCGCTCGTGTCCGAGCTGCCGCGCCTGAACCGGCGCGGGCGCACACTAAACAAGAAGCTTATGAATTCCGATAGTCTCATGTCCACAGGACGGAAACGTGCGCGCCTGGCGAAAGACCGAATACGACGGCCTCACGGGTCTCGCAAGCCGTGACCTGTTCATGCAGGGCGTGAGCCAAGTGCTCCAGCGCGCCGAGCGGGAAGGCTACCCAGTCGCGCTTCTCTACATTGGCCTCGACCGCTTCAAGCGGATCAACGACACGCTCGGGCATGCCGTCGGGGATGATCTGCTTCGACACGTAGCAGGTCTTCTCCAGCAGCAAGTCCGGCCTACCGACCTCGTGACATTCGCTGGTGATCTGGGTGTCGCCGAGGTCTCGCGACTCGGCGGTGACGAGTTCATGGCCTTCCTCTCGAAGATTCGGAGACCCGAAGACGCGGGGGATGTAGCGCGTCGCATCCTCGATGCAGTGACGACCCCTTTGAAGGTGAGTCTCGCAGAGGCGGAGCAGGACAAGATCGGCAACCGCGAAGTCTCGACAACGGCGAGCATCGGAATCTCCGTTTTCCCGGAGGATGGAGGGGACGCCCAGTCGCTTCTGAATCGAGCCGACATGGCCATGCGTGGGGTAAAAGCCAGCCGTGGGCGCGGCTATGCGTTCTACCAGCGGTCGATCGGAGAGGCTTTGCTTCGGCGGCTCGACATCGAGAAGTGGCTGAGTCTGGCAATCGAACGCGATGAGCTGGAGCTTTACTACCAGCCGCGAGTGGATGTCCGTAACGAGACCATTGCAAGCGCCGAGGCCCTCCTGCGCTGGAACTCGCGCGAGCTGGGGCCAGTCCAGCCAAAGGAGTTCATTCCCATCGCGGAGGAAACCGGACTCATCGTTCCCATTGGCAAATGGGTTCTTGAGACCGCGTGTGCCCAGTTGGTGCGGTGGCGACGCCATGAGGATTTGGACCTTCGGCTCTCCGTCAACGTCTCCCCCCAGCAGTTTGTTCTGAGCGACGTTGCAAGGACCGTGACCGACGCGCTCAACGAAAGCGGCTTGCTTCCACACGCGCTCGAGCTTGAGATCACCGAAAGTCTCGTGCTCCAGCAAGACCACCGGACTGCCCACGCGTTGCGAGACCTCAGGTCGATCGGCGTGACCCTGGCACTTGACGACTTCGGCACTGGGTACTCGTCGCTGAGCTTCGTCACGCGCTTCCCCCTGGACGTGCTGAAGATCGACCGCTCGATCGCGGCGGAGGTTGAGAACGATCCGGCGGCTGCGACCGTGGTGTCGGCGATCGTTGCGATCGCAAATGGCCTAGCACTGCAGGTGGTAGCCGAGGGCGTCGATAGCATTGGACAGATGCGCCGGCTGCGGGAACTGGGCTGTGACGAGATTCAGGGCTTTCTCGTGAGCCAGGCACTTGCCGGGAAAGACTTCTCTGAGTTCTGCGGCGAATGGTATGGCTTCCGGGTGAGTGGTTAGGGGCAAGGGGCGAGATTCAAGATTTCTTGACGAGTGCGGCCTGGCTCGTCACTCCGTCGCCAATGGCCGCGCAGGTGGGCCAGGGGGCGACCCCTCCGGTGCGCTGGGGCGATACGCTCGGGGCTGCGCTATTCGACGGGCTTGAAGCGGAACTTGGCGTTCGCCTTTCTCTGCGTGTTCCCCTGCCAGAAGTAGCCGAAGAGCAGAGGGTCGAAGATGCCGACCCGCCGGCCACGGATGCCGGCTAGGTTCACGACGCCCCCGGTGGTTTGCACCGGGGGCGACCCCGTGCGCGCCAGCGATGGCGAGGCGCCCGCGCTAGGCGGCGACTCGTCTCCATCGACGGACGTGCCGACCCGCGAGCGCGACGAGACCGAGCCCAACAAGCAGACCCGTGGTCGGCTCGGGGGTCACGGTAAACGGACGTCCCCTGGGTGGCGTGGCGAAATGCAGCGGGAGATCTCCCAACGGCGGGAGAGCGCCGGGCGGGCCCGGAGGTACGCCCAGCTCCGGCGGCAGGCCGAAGGCCGGGGGCAAGTCTCCGATCGGGGGAAGACCGGTCGGGGGTCCGGGCGGCACGCCGAGATCCGGCGGAACGTCGAAGTCTGGCAGGCCTATTGGGCCCCCCGGCGCAACGGGAGGGAGTTGCAGCAGCGGATCGGGCAGCTCGAGCAGCAGGGAGAGCGGATGCGCTCCACCATTCGCGGGCACGGACGGCGACGGGGGCACCTCCCATAGCGGTGGCGTTGACTGCGGAGGCACGTCGGCCAAGCCCATGGCCGATCCGGCCGGAGTGAAGGAGAGCAGCATGAGCACACGAATTGCAGTCCGAAGCACGGCAGACCCCCGGGGTTGAACCCGGAGGTAGGTGGCTTCGAGGGCTGCGAAATGTCAGAAGCCCCGAGCGCAGAGCTCGGAGAAGGGCGTGGAGGTCGACGTCGGCTTCCGCCCGATCATGGTCGGGACGTGACCACGCACGAGCAGAGCCGACAGCTGGTCCAGGGGCGGCGCAGGAAGCGGAGGATGAGGTTTCTGCACGCAGCATGCGCAGACCCGGGGTGGGTGCTCCCCCGGCGGCAATAGCGCAGCGGCGCAATGCCGCGGTTTTCTCGGGGCGGCCGGAAATGGCGGGACGTGAGGGAGAGACTTGGCTAACTCGCGAGAAGCTCGTCCATCACATAGCCCGCAATGATGGAGCGGACGTCCGGAAGGCTGCCCAGGAAGACGAGGCCGAGGTCGCTTTCTCTGCGGTAGGTCGCGCGCGCGCATCCCGACCGCTGGCGCCGCGGCAGCGAAAACAGCACGTTGGTCTCGGGTCCAGCCATACGAAAGTATTCTCCTGATCGTGCTGATCAACTGGGCGTGGGACTACTTCCTCTACGAGCGCGCGGTGCGGCTGATCACGGCGACTCCAAGCGCCGCCGCTGTCCGAACTCCCAAAGCAGGGCGGAGCGACCCCGGGAGCCTGGTCATCGGGGGTTCCCCCACGGAGGAGTGAGAGGGCGGCTTCCTTCTCCCCCCGGCCTACGAGAACGAACATGGCCCGCGGCAATTCCCTAGCGGCCAGCGCCGCGGCCTCGATGAACAGATCGAACCCCTTCTCCCCGGCGAGGTAGCCGGCCGTGCCGATCAGGAATGTTCCGGGACCCACCCCGGCGCCTTCTCCCCTCAGTGATTCACGGAATCG
>JACZXC010000330.1 GCA_022571825.1 Myxococcales bacterium
GGTTCGACATGGGAAAGCTGGTGGCTCGGTCACGCAAGGTCGCCAAGCGTTTGAATGGAGGCGTCAAGCATCTGCTCAAGAAGAACGCGGTCCGCGTGTTCGACGGCCACGGGCGGCTGGCAGGACCGGGACGGGTGGCGGTGGAAGACAGCGGTGGAGCGGTCACCGAGCTGCGTGCACCCCACATCATTCTCGCCACCGGCGCGCGCGCGCGGTCCCTGCCCGGACTGGAGGCGGATGGCGAACGGATCTGGACCTACAAGGAGGCGATGGTGCCCAAGGAGATCCCGTCGAGTCTTCTGGTAGTGGGCTCGGGCGCCATCGGAATCGAGTTTGCAAGCTTCTACCGCGACATGGGCGCCGCGGTCACCGTGGTGGAGATCCTGCCCCGAATCCTCCCGGTCGAGGACGCGGAAATCGCCGGCCTGGCCCGCAAGGCGTTCGAGAAGCAGGGCATCGAGATCCACACCAACACGACGGTTGAGTCCGCCGTCGTCGGGTCGGAGGTCGTGACCGTGTCCCTGAAGATCTCCGGCGAGGCAACACGCGAACTCCGAGTCGATCGAGTGATTTCGGCGGTGGGAATCGTGGGCAACCTGGAGAGTCTGGGACTCGAGGGCACCGGCGTTGTGGTGGAGAGGGACCACGTGGTGGTGAACGAGTGGCTCGAGACCGGCGAGACCGGCGTCTACGGGATCGGCGACCTGGTGGGGCCTCCCTGGTTGGCCCACAAAGCCAGCCATGAGGGCGTCCTCTGCGTGGAGAAGATCGCAGGCGTCGAAGGCGTGCATCCCCTGGACACATTGTTGATTCCCGGCTGCACCTATTGCCGTCCCCAGGTGGCGAGCGTGGGCCTCAGTGAGGAGGCGGCCCAGTCCCGGGGGCTCGAGGTGCGCGTGGGCCGATTCCCCTACCTCGCGAACGGAAAGGCCCTGGCCCTGGGCGAGAGCGAGGGCCTGGTGAAGACGGTCTTCGATGCTCGGACCGGCGAGCTCCTCGGCGCTCACCTCTTTGGAAGCGATGCCACCGAGTTGATTCAGGGCTTCACCATCGCGCGGACGCTCGAGTCGACCGAGGCCGAGCTGATGCGCACGATCTTTCCGCATCCGACCCTCTCGGAAGCCATGCATGAGTCCGTGCTGGATGCCTACGGCCGAGGCCTCAATTCCTGACCCACCCGGCATCGGCGGGGGGACGTCAGACATCGAGTTCCAGGATTGCGCGATGGTCGATGCGACCGGAAAGACGGGAGACGAAGTCCGTCAGACGCATCCGCCAACCGTATTTCCTCGAAAGAGCCTGGTAGGCTCCCCGGACAAGCTCGGGATCGTCGATCCGTCG
Organism: Myxococcales bacterium; assembly: GCA_022571825.1. Lineage (GTDB taxonomy): Bacteria > Myxococcota_A > UBA9160 > UBA9160 > SMWR01 > JACZXC01. The sequence goes on from JACZXC010000330.1 coordinate 1,342, forward strand.
GGCCGAGCCCTCGATCCAGGTTCCCTTCCGCTTGCCGCGGATTCCGCACGGCGCGATCCGGATGCGCGCGTCGTTGCGCAGCCGCTTCACCTTGCCCGCTCGCGATTCGGTGAATACGTAGATCTTTCCGCTCCGGGCGGCGAACCAGACCGGTGTCTCGACGGCCTTTCCGTTTCGGCGATACGTCGAGAGGCTGATGTAGCTCTCGCAATCGAGGGTCGTGAGGGAGCGGGCGTCCATCGTCATTTCGCCACCCTAGCGCATCCGGCTCGACGGGGTTGCGTGGGTGCGAGTAGACTCTGGCGTGGCGCGGGATCCGAAGGTTGAAGACCGCGAGGTCGGCGGTGATGGAAGCGCGGCGGCACCCGTCCGGGCCGCGATCCTCCGCGCCGCGGCAAATCCCTCCTATCGTTTCGTCGTTCTCTTCGTCGCGTACCTCGGCATCGAGGCGGTGGCCTACCCGTTTCTGAAGCAACACCTGCCCTCCCTGGTGAAGGCGGCGATCGTCGGCACCGCCCAGATCGAGTATGGGCTTCTCAGCCTCTTCGGCGGCGACGTGAGCGTATCCGATCGAATCGTCACCTACGCGGGATTCCCCGTGACGATCATTGAGGAATGCACCGGTATCTACGAGATCATCATCTTCGCCGCGGCGGTGCTGGCGTTTCCGACCAGCGCGCGAAACAAGTTGGTGGGGCTCGCCTGGGGAGCGCCCCTGATCTACCTGTTCAACGTGATACGGATTCTGGTATTGATCGTCGTGGGGCGCTTCTATCGCGAGTCCTTCGAGTTCATGCACATCTACTTCTGGCAGGCCACCATGATCGCCATGATCACTTCGGTCTGGCTGCTGTGGATCGTCAAGGTTGTGCGGCATGAGACGGCGCCTGGTTCTTCTGTTTCTTGAATTCCTGGCGATCACGCTTCCGCTGACCTGGCTGTGGGACGTGTGGGGGCGCGAGGTCTACCTCGAATTCTTCGAGTGGGTGGCGGGGCCGCTGCTGGAGCTTCTGGGCGTGCGGCGGGTACCGCGGATGATGGTGGGAAACCGGTTTCTCAACCTGCTTCCATTCTTCGCGCTGATGGTGATCACTCCGGGCCTGAGGATCCGGCGGCGGCTGATCGGGTCGGCGCTGGGGTTCGGGCTGATCTTCCTGGTCCAGATCGGATTCGCTGCGATGGCCTTTCACGCACGCGCGCGCTACGGCCTGTCGGCGGAGGCTTTCTCGGCTCTGTTTCCGATGCTTCTGCTCTCGGATAGCTTTCCGTTCCTGATCTGGGCCGTTGTCGCAAACGAGTTCATTCGGGAACTCAGCGGGCGCGCTGCGCGAAGCGTGGCGCCGCGCCGGCGGGATCCGAGTCGTTCCAGCGATTCGAGCGATTCGAGCGATTCGAACGGGTAAGGAGCTCGTATCGGTGCGCGATCCGATCGTGTCGCAGGAACTCGCGTTGCTGGCACGAGTTCGAGCGCGACTGGAGGAAGAGCCGCGGGTGAAAGCCCGCTCCGAAAGAGGGCTCGTCCGCGAGCTCGAACGCCTGCGGGAGCTCCTGGTCGCCGGAGGCGGGAAGGATGCGGTGGCTCTCCGGGAGCAGTGGCATCGCCAGTCTGCCCTGCTCGAGCAGCTTCGCAGCGCGCCGCGGGAGGTCGCGGTGAGTCGGGACTCCCCCTACTTCGCTCACCTGCGACTGCGGGAGGGCGGTGAGGAACGGGACGTGTGCCTGGGTCGAGCGACGTTCATCCGCGAGGACGTCCGGATCGTGGATTGGCGCAATGCTCCGATTTCCCGAATTTTCTACCGCTATCAGCAGGATGAAGAGTACGAGGAGGAGATCGCGGGGAGGTCCCGCACGGGTGCGGTGACCGCCCGGCGGACCGTCGTCATCCGAAACGGCGTGCTCGAGCGGATCGAGGCCCCCGAAGGCGTATTCGCATCGGAGCCCGAGACACCGGGGAGATGGCGCCGGAGAGTCGAGCCGCGCGCGCGCCTGGCCGGTGGGCAGGCATCGGCCCTGCGCGCTCACGGTGTCGGCGAAGGTCTCGACCGACAGCTGGGTACGGATCGGGCTGGGGGACGCAGGCGCGCCGACAAGCACCTGCCCGAGATCACGAGTCTCATCGATCCGCACCAGTTCGATCTGATCACGCGACCTTCGTCGGGGTTCCTCGTGATCCGCGGCACCGCCGGATCCGGCAAGACAACGGTGGCGCTTCATCGCATCGCCTACCTGGCCTACGACGATGCGTCACTGGCGTCGGCGCGAACGCTCTTTGTGGTCTTCTCGCGCGCTCTGCGCAACTACATCGGTCACGTCCTGCCGGCCCTGGGCGTGGCGGGGGTCCAGATTCTCACCTACGCGGAGTGGGCTTCTCAGCAACGCCGCCGCCACTTTCCGCGGCTCCCGACCGCCCAGAGAGAGCACACTCCCGCGGACGTTCAGCGACTGAAGCTCCACCCCGTCATGAGCGTGGCCTTCGAGACCCATATCCGGGGTCCACACGGGAGCGGAAGTGCGAACGGCAGCACCCAGGGCGCCTCGGCCGCGGAACAGGCCCTTGACGACTGGGCGAGCGTGCTCACCCACACGGTGCTGCTCGAGGAATCGTGTGCCCGCGAGGCAACCGGGGAGTTCTCGA
>JACZXC010000026.1 GCA_022571825.1 Myxococcales bacterium
GGTGGTGCTGGTTCCCGAAGGTGCCCCGGCGCGCTCCGCGCGGGCGATCTCTGCGATGATTGTGCGTTCGCTCTCGAGCACGACGATTCGCTTGATCATGTTCTCGAGCTCGCGGACGTTTCCCGGAAACGCGTACCGCTGGAAAGCGCGTAGGAGTCGAGGACTCAGGATCGGGACCGGCTTCTGATAGTGGGCGGGATAGCGGCGCAGGAAGCTCTCCACCAGGATCGGAATCTCTTCCCTCCGCTCGCGAAGGGGCGGAATCGAGATGTTGACGACGTTCAGACGGAAGAAGAGGTCTTCGCGGAAGCTGCCCTCGCAAACCATCTCTTCCAATTTTCGGTTGGTTGCGCACACCACGCGGACTTCGACCCTCACTTCCTTGTTGCCACCCAGCCGCGTGAACTCGCCGTCCTGAAGCACCTGAAGCAGCTTGCCCTGCAGCGCCGGGCTCATTTCCCCGATCTCGTCCAGGAAAATCGTCCCCCGGTGCGCCATCTCGAACTTGCCCTGCTTGCGGGCGTGCGCTCCGGTGAAGGCGCCCTTTTCGTAACCGAAGAGTTCACTCTCCAGCAGATCTGCGGGCAGGGCGGCGCAGTTGACCTTGACGAAGGGCTTGCGTGCCCGGGACGAGATCTCGTGAGCCGTCCGCGCAACGATCTCCTTCCCGACCCCGCTCTCACCGTAGATCAGAACCGTCACGTCGGTATCCGCCACCTGCTCGAGCATCTCGCCGATTCGCTTCATCGCGGGACTTCCCCAGACGATCCCCCGCCGGTATCTCGAGGCCTGGTCGGTGAGCAGCGCCCGCTCGCGCTCGAGAGCCTTCTTCTCCAACACCTTCTCGAGGGTGAGCTCGAGCTCTTCCTCTTCGAAGGGCTTGTTCAGATAGTCAGCGGCACCGATCTTCATCGCCTCGACGATGGTGGTCGCCTTGCCCACCACCGAGAGCATGATGACCGGCGTCTCTTCGTCGATCCGGCGGATCCGCCGCAGAGTTTCGATGCCGTCCAACCCGGGCATCATCACGTCGAGGATGATCACGTCCGGCGCCGCCCCGCCCTCCAGCAACGCCAGCGCCCGGCGGCCGTCTTCGGCGGTGTCGACGTCGTAGCCCTTGAGCTCGAGAAAACTCGCCAGGTAGGTGCGAATTCCCTCGGCGTCGTCGACGACCAGTACCCGGAAACGGGGCTGCGAGCTCTGGGTCCGCGCTGCGGTGATCGCCCCCTTTCGCTTGCGCCGTTGCGCCATGTTCAGCCCCGGCCCTCGAGGTCGGCAGAGGCCGGCTCATCCTCCCCCACCGGTAGCGTGAAGGAAAAGCGGGCTCCCCCGCCGGGCCGGTCGGATACGGCGATGGTCCCGCCGTGGGCTTCGACCAGGCGTTTGCAGATGGCGAGTCCGAGTCCGAGACCCCCCGCACTCGACTCGTTCCCGACGCGCACGTAGGGCTCGAAGATCCGTTCGCGGTCTTCTTGCTCGACACCGGGCCCGCGATCCGAGACCCGAAGTTCGATGAAGCGACGTTCGGACCGACTCCGTGTCGGCGGCCGGCGCGTCTCGATCTCGATCGACCCTCCGGGGCTCGAGTACTTGATCGCGTTGCCCAGCAGGTTCGTCACGATCTGCTCGACGCGCAGCCGATCAAAGCGCGCGCGACTCGCATCGGGAGCCACGTCGACCCGCAGCTCGAGGTCGCGCTCTTCGAGCAGGGGCCGCAGCAGGCCCACCACATGGTCGATGATGCCGGCCAGCGAGCCGTAGCAGACCTCCAGAACCTCTCCACCCTCGGTCTGGAGCGAGGCCTCCAGCAGGTTCCCGATGAAGGTGTTCAGGCGGTCGCAGCTCTTGGCGCTCTCCTCGAGAAATCCGCGCTGCTCCTCGGTCAGGGGTCCGACCTCCTCGGTGAGGAGGAGCCGGTTGAATCCGCCGATCACGGTCACCGGGGTGCGGAGCTCATGACTGACCACCGTGAGCAGCTCCTCGCGTTCGGCCTGCTGGGCACGCAGACGCTCTTGGAGCGAAATCAGCGCGCGATTCACGCGGTGCAGGTCCTTTTCGGCCCGCAGCAGCTCCTGCTCCACTGTCCGCAGGTGGGTTACGTCCTGGATCAACCAGGCCCCGGTGGCTCCGTCGTCGTCGCTCCAGACCGGTTGGCAGATCACGATTCGCGACGGCCCATCGGCCCGCCGCAGCGCGCACTCGACCGCCCGGGTCGCGCCGAGCTCGGGAATCCCCCCACCCGTGTCCCCGAAGGCCTCGGCCAGCTCCGCACCCGTCCACGCGGAGGCCGATCCCAGATTGGCCATCTCGAGGAGGCGAGGGGTGATCCCGTCGATGCGCCCGTCGCGGATCAGGAGCAGACCCTCCCCGGCCGCCGCAGCCAGGCGTTTGGCGATCTCGGCAATCTCGGCGCCAGCCGGGCCACTGGGGCGCGCCGCAGGCCGGCTCATCTGCCCCCTCGCAGCCGATTTTCCCCCTGACAGGCCATTTTCCCTCCGGTCGTCCGTGAGGGCGGCCCGGGCGGTAGTGTCTCGACGAGGCTGGGCCGAGCCCGCGCGCTCATCGCTCTCATCGATTTGATCGAGTGCGAGCTTTAACGGAAAATCCCTGTGGAGACGGATGTTTGGCAGGTGATTCGCTCGCAGCCGACCGCCAGCGCATGGGGCTCCTGATCGGGGAGCTGAGCCGCCATGATCGCCTGTACTACCAGGAGGACCGGCCCGAGGTCACCGATGCCGAGTACGACCGGCTCCTGCGGGAGCTTCGGGAGCTCGAGGCGTCTCACCCGGCACTGATCCGCCCGGATTCCCCGACCCAGCGGTTCGGAGCGCCGCCCGCCGAGGGCTTCGCCGAGGTCCGCCACCTCGAGCCCATGCGTTCCCTGGACAACGCCACCAACGCCGACGCGATGCGCAACTTCGACGCCCGCGTCCTCCGAGAGCTCGAGCGCGGGGAGCCGATCGAGTACTGCGCCGAGCCCAAGCTCGACGGCGCGGGCGTCGAGCTGATCTACGACCAGGGCCGACTGAGCGTGGGCTCGACGCGGGGGGACGGCCACGTGGGAGAGGACGTCACCGCGAACCTGCGCCTCTGCCCGAACATCCCCCTGGTTCTGCTCCCCGGTCGCCCCATCCCCGAGCGGGTATCGGTGCGGGGCGAAGTCGCCCTGTCCGCCGCCCGCTTCGAGCGATTGAACGCCCAGCGTCTCGAGCGCGACCAGGAGCCCTTCGCCAACCCGCGCAACGCCGCGGCGGGCTCACTGCGGCAGCTGCACGATATCGATACCCAACGCCTGCGCTCGCTGGAATTCCGCGCCTACGCCATCGCCATCGCCATCGGGGCTGGCCGTCCGATCGCGGCAACCACCCAGGCCGAAGTCCTGGAGACCCTCTCGGCCTGGGGATTCGCCGTCAGTCAGCCGAGCGAGACCTGTCGGGGAATCGAGGCCGTGATCGCCTACCACCAGCGCCTGCTCGCGGATCGCAATCGAATGCGAATCGAGATCGACGGCAGCGTGGCCAAGGTGAACCGACTCGACGACCAGGCCGAGCTCGGGACCCTGGCTCGCGCGCCTCGCTGGGCCATCGCCTTCAAGTTTCCGCCGCAGCGCGAGACCAGCATCGTTCTGGGAATCCAGGCCCAGGTGGGCCGCACGGGTGCGCTCACCCCGGTGGCCGAGCTCCATCCGGTTCGGATCGGCGGCGTCACCGTCTCCCACGCGTCCCTCCACAACCAGGATGAGGTGGACCGAAAGCAGGTGCGCGTGGGCGACACTGTCGTCGTCCAGCGCGCGGGAGATGTGATCCCCCAGATCGTGAGCGTCGTGACCTCGAAGCGACCGAAAAAGACCCGGCGCTACCGCCTGCCGCGTCGCTGTCCGGTCTGCCGGGCGAAGACCGTTCGCCTCGAGGGAGAGGCGGTGACGCGATGCCCCAATCTCGATTGCCCGGCACAGATCAAGAACAACCTGCGGCATCTGGCGAGCCGCAGCGCCCTCGACGTGGAGGGCCTGGGCGAGAAGCTCATCGATCAGCTGGTCGAGGGGGGCCTGGTTCGGCGCTTCTCGGACGTCTTCCGCCTGGATGCGGCGACCCTGGCCGGGCTCGATCGCATGGGCGAGAAGTCGGCGGCGAATCTGATCGCGAGCCTGGAGCGAGCCCAGGACACGACTCTCGCCCGCTTCCTGATCGGACTGGGCATTCGCAACGTGGGAACGGGGGTCGCGGATTTGATCGCGGCACACTTTGGCGATCTCGATCCGATCCTCAGTGCGGGGGCCGAGGAGCTCGAGGCCATCGACGGCATCGGACCGACCATCGCCGAGAGCGTGGTGGCCTTCTTCGCGGATCCCCGCAACCGGGCTGAGGTCGCCCTGCTTCGGAAGCTGGGCGTCGGTTGGAAGGCCACCGCCCCGAAGCCTCGGGGCCCCGGGCCTCTGGCCGAAAGGACCTTCGTTCTGACCGGAGGACTCGCGGGAATGACCCGGGCGACGGCGAAAGAGAGAATTCGGGCTCTCGGGGGCAAGGTGACCGGAACGGTCTCGAAGAAGACCGATTATCTCGTGGTCGGTAGCGACCCCGGCAGTAAGCTCGACCGAGCCAAGCAGCTGAAGGTCGAGATTCTCGACGAAGCCGCCCTCGAGAAGCTACTGACTGACTAGGGTGCGGAGCGCGGTTTCCGGCGCGCGAGGGCGAGGGCACGATTGTAGACCTCGCGCCGAGAGACTCCAGTGGAGCGCGAGAGCCTGGCAGCAATTTCCCGAGCGCCCTCGCCGGCGGCGATTCCCGCGCGGATCTCCTGGTCGAGGTCGACCGCCGCGACCCGGGTCGGGGCGGCGCCCCCGATCACGATCGTCACCTCGCCGCGGGCACCGGATTCGAATCGACGGGCCAGCTCGGCGAGGGACTCCCGCACGACCTGTTCGTGAAGCTTGGTCAGCTCGCGAGCCACGCAGGCCGGGCGTGGGCCGAGAACCTCTGCGAGCCGGGCCAGGGTGGTGCCCACCCGACGCGGCGACTCAAACAACACCAGCGTCTCGCGCCGGTCGCGCAGGTCCGCGAGCAATGCATCGCGGGCACCGGCGCGCCGGGGAAGGAAGCCCACGAAGATAAAGGGGACCGTTTGCAGGCCGGCGATCGCGAGGGCTCCCAACACCGCGGAAGCCCCCGGGACCGAGGTGACAGCGTGACCCGCCGCCACCGCAGCCGCCACCAAGCGTTCGCCCGGGTCCGAAATCAGCGGTGTTCCGGCGTCGGAAACCAGGGCCACCGAGCCGCCCTCCGCCAATACATTCAGGGCCCTCTGAATTCGGGATTTCTCGTTGTGGGCATGCAGCGAGATCGGGCGCGCCTTCACACCGTGGCGATCGAGCAGCACCCGGGTGCGACGCGTGTCCTCGGCGAGCAGGAGATCCACTTCGGCCAGCACGCGCAGCGCCCGCAGCGTCACGTCCTCCAGGTTGCCGATGGGCGTCGCGACGATATGCAGTCCGGTCACGACGACCGGTAGAGACCGGCAAGGCCCTCGGCCGAGGCCTTGCAGATGCCGCGCTCGGTGATCAGCGCCGTCACCAGCCGGGCGGGGGTCACATCGAATCCGGGATTGGACACTGGGCTGCCCTCGGGCAAGATCGCGAACTGGGCGACGCGCCCGTCTTCGCCTCGTCCCCGCATGGAGCCCACCTCATCCGCGTCTCGCTCCTCGATCGGAATCTCACTGAATCCGTTCGCGAGGCTCCAGTCGATACTCGAATGGGGGAGCGCCACGTAGAACGGGACTCCGTTGTCCCGGGCGGCCAGGGCCTTGAGATAGGTGCCGATCTTGTTGCACACGTCCCCATGAGCCGTGGTGCGGTCGGTACCCGTGATGCACAGGTCGACCCGGCCGTGCTGCATCAGGTGCCCGCCGGCGTTGTCGACGATGACCGTGTACGGAACCCCGTGCTGACCGAGCTCCCATGCGGTGAGGCTCGCGCCCTGATTGCGCGGTCGCGTCTCGTCCACCCACACATGGACGGGGATCCCGCCATCGTGGGCCCGGTAGACCGGTGCCAGCGCGGTGCCCCAGTCCACCGTCGCCAGCCAACCCGCGTTGCAGTGCGTGAGCACGTTCACGGGTCCATCCCCTCCCCGGGCCTCGAGGGCCTGCTGAATCAGTGTGAGTCCGTGCTCGCCGATGGCACGGCAGGTCGCGACGTCTTGGTCGGCGAGCTCCGAGGCCCTCGTGTAGGCGCGATCGGATCGCTCCGCCGGGGGCGTTGGCTCCAAGGCGCTGCGCATCTGCCCCAGGGCCCAGCGCAGGTTGCTTCCGGTCGGCCGGGTGGCAAGCAGCGTCGTGCAGGCCGCCTCCAGGCCAGCATCCGAAGGATCCCCGAGCATCTGCAGCCAGACCCCGTAGGCGGCGGTGATCCCGATCAGGGGCGCGCCGCGGACCCGCATGCTGCGAATGGCGTCGGCGGCTTCCTCCAGACTCCGGAGGCGGAGGGTCACGAAATCAAAGGGGAGGCGGGTCTGGTCGATGATCCCGACCGACCGAGCGTCGTCCTCCACCCAGATCGTGCGGTAGGGGGTGCCCCCGATCTTCATGGCGGGAAAGGCGCTACTCGCCTTTGAACTCGCACAAGCACACGACTTTGTAACCCGCGGCTTCAATGCGCTGCCGCCCCCCGAGATCCGGGAGGTCGACGATGACAGCGAAGCCGGCGAGGGTGCCCCGGCTCTGCTCGATGATGCGAATGGCGGCCTCGGCGGTACCGCCGGTGGCGATCAGATCGTCCACGACCAGCACGCGATCGCCCGGGGAAACGGCGTCGGTGTGGATCTCGAGGCCATCGCTGCCGTATTCGAGCTGGTACTGCAGTCCGATCGTCTCCGATGGCAGCTTGCCCTGTTTGCGCACGAGGACGAAGCCGGCGCCCAGGGCGACAGCGACGGCCCCGCCGAGGATGAACCCCCGCGCCTCGATCCCCGCGACCTTATCGATGCCCAGACCGCGAAACGGCCCGGCCAGCTGGTCTACCGCTTGGCGCATGCCGGCGGGATCTTTGAGCAGCGTCGTGATATCGCGAAACAGGACGCCCGGCTTCGGATAGTCCGGGATCGTGCGAATCAGCGTTTTCAGGTTCATGGCTTCACGTCGTCCCGGTTCATGGCTTCAGGTCGTCCTGGATGGAAGAGGCGCCGAGCACGCGTCCCGCCACGGCGTCGAGCTTTCGCATCAGATCCGGATCCCGCGCATCCGGAGCGGTGATCACGGCGTGATCGAGGGCGCGGTCGCAGCCCTCGGGACACGGAGACTTCGGCCCGGCGAGCCGACCCGTCACCGCGACGACCAGGGATCGAGCGTTCTTCGCGTTGTCCATCATGACCTGTACGATGTTCGCGACCTCGACATCGTCGTGGTCGGAGTGCCAGCAATCGTAGTCCGTCACCATGGCGACACTCGCATAACAGATCTCCGCCTCACGGGCGAGCTTGGCTTCGGGCATGTTGGTCATGCCGACCACGTCGCAGCCCCAGGTGCGATACAGCTCCGACTCCGCCAGGCTCGAGAACTGCGGCCCCTCCATGGCCAGATAGACGCCCCCGCGGTTGGCAGAGATGCCGAGATCGCGCGCGGCAGCTTCGATCGCATTCCCGAGGCGACGGCACACCGGGCGCGCCATGGATACGTGTGCGACCAGACCCGCGGTGAAGAAGCTCTTGGCGCGGGCGACGGTACGGTCGACGAACTGGTCGACCAGCACAAAGGTGCCGGGGCTCAGATGCTCGCGCAGCGACCCGCAGGCGCTCATCGAGATCAGATCGGTGACCCCCGCGCGTTTCAGGGCATCGATATTGGCCCGGTAGTTGATTTCCGAGGGTGGAATCCGGTGGCCCCGAGCGTGCCGGGGAAGGAATACGATCCGAACCCCGCCGAGCTCTCCGATCAGCAACTCGTCCGAGGGCGCCCCAAAGGGCGACTCGATCTTCTCCCAGCGAGCGCCCTCGAGGCCCTCGAGTTGATAGACGCCGCTGCCGCCGACGATCCCGACGACGGGCTCCACGCTGTCGCCCACATTCGCCATGGGTGGTGCGCTACCGTGGAATCGTCCCCGGTCCCGGGGAGACCGCCATGAGCCACTCTCCTGGTCCCGGCGCCGTCGGCCGCATCGCCCTCGGCGCCGAAGGCGAGGCCCGCGCCGCTGCGTTCCTCGAGGGGCGAGGTTATCGCATCGTCGCCCGAAACGTCCGAGCCGGCGGCGTCGAGATGGACATCGTCGCCCGGCGCGGTCCCCTGATCGTCTTTGCCGAGGTGAAGACCCGCCGAACGCGGAGCTCAGTCGCGCCCGAGGCCGCGGTGGACCGGCGCAAGCAGGCGCGTCTGATTCGGGGAGCCGCTGCCTGGCTGCGCGCACATCCCGGAGTCGCGCGCCGGGTCCGCTTCGACGTGATCGTGTGCGAACCTGGAGGACGCGCCGACGACCCGTGGCAGGTACGTCATATCCAGAGCGCTTTCGACGCGAGCGAAAGCTACTGACTCGTCTTCGCCGAGTCCTCCGCAGCGCCCACCTCGGCGGAAGCCACCGCTTCTTCTGCCTCGAGGGCCGCTGCCTCGTCGGCTGTGCCGGGCGCATCGGAGGGGGCGACCAACGCGCTCAGGTCGCGGATCTTCGAGCGAAGTCGCGCCTTTTTCCCCTTCAGAGCGCGCAGGTAGTACAGGCGCGCACGTCGGACGTGGCCGCGGCGTCTGATCTCCACCTTGGCCACCATGGGCGATTCCGTCGGAAAGACCCGCTCGACACCGACCCCGTAGGAAACCTTGCGGACGGTAAACGTCGCCGACCGGCCCCCTCCCCGTCGGCGGATCACCACGCCCTCGAAGACCTGGATCCGCTCCTTGTCGCCTTCGCGAATCTTGACGTGCACCCGGACCGTGTCGCCGGCGCGGAAGGGCGGGAGGTCGCGGCGAGGCTTCTCCGGGTACAACGCATCGATCGATTTCATGACTCGTCCTCATGGCTCTTGGATTCCAGCAGATCCGGGCGCCGGCGCCGTGTGAATTCGAGCGCCTGCTGGGCGCGCCAACGATCGACCGCGGCGTGGTCACCCGAGCACAGAACCTTGGGCACAGACAGACCCCCAAACTGCGGGGGCCGAGTGTAGTGCGGCCCTTCCAGCAATCCCCGCCGAAACGACTCGGTGCCCACCGACTCGGGATTGCCCAGAACTCCCGGTACCAGACGCACCATCCCCTCGATCAGGACCATCGCGGGAACCTCACCTCCGGAGAGGACGTAGTCGCCCACGGAGATCTCCTCGTCCACCGCCAGATCGATGACACGCTGATCGACTCCTTCGTAGCGGCCACAGACCAGCACCAGTGGCTCCCGCTCCAGCAACCCCGCCAGCCGCGGCTGATCCAGTCGCCGGCCCTGGGGCGACAGCAACACGACCCGCGCGGTTCGCTCGACTCCCTTGGGTCCCGCCAGGGAATCGATCGCCGCCACCAGCGGTCCCGGCTTCATCACCATGCCGGGCCCACCGCCGTAGGGTGCATCGTCGACCGAGCGGTGCCGATCCTCGGTCCACTGCCGCAGATCGTGCACCGCGATCTCGACCACCCCGCGGCGAATCGCGATCCCCACCATCGACTCCCGCAGGAAGGCGTCGAACAGGCCCGGGAAGATGGTGAGCACTTCGATCCGAAGCATCTGTTGCCCTCAGTCAGATTCGAGCAGCCCGGGGATCACGTCGACCACGATGCGACGGCCCTCGATGTCGACCTCTCGCAGCAGCTCTCCAGCGGCTGGAATCAGGTGTTCGACGCCGCCTTCCCCTTCGATGACCAGGACGTTGGCCTCCCCCGCCGGCCAGATGTCCCGAACCACCCCGATCTCGCGTCCGTCCTCTCGTTCGACTCGGCAGCCCATCAGCTGGTAACCGTAGTATTCGCCCGGGGCCAGCGGCTCGAGCTGATCGGGGCTCGTCATCACCAGCCGACCGCAGAGGTCGTCGGCGGCCTCTCGCCTCGCGACCCCGACCAGCCCGATGCGAACCTCGCCGGGTCGGCCGGGCCCCGCTCGCGCCACCTCGAAGGCCACCGCGCCCGGATCGTCCTCGCTCGCCGCCAGCACCAGATGGTCGAGCCTCAGCAGTTCATCGGGACCGTCGCCGAAATAGCGGACGCGGAGCTGACCGCGCAGCCCATGGGCACCGACCACACGGCCCAGGACCACATAGTGGGCTTCAGTCGACGATGTCGAGCCTGCAGTCGGCTCCATGGCGCGACGCTCCGAGGACGGCGCGCATCGCCTTGGCCACGCGGCCCTGACGACCGATGACGCGCCCGCGATCGTCGGCAGCCGTTTCGAGTTCGAGCAAGCGACCGCCGTCGCGCACTTGGACGGCGACCGCCTCGGGTTCCGACGTGATTCCCTTGGCGATGAACTCGATCAATGACGCCGGGGAGGGCGGATCGGCCATCTCAAATCGCCTCGCCAACGCGAGGGTTCCAGTGGGTGTGGCTCTGCCTCATTGCGCAGCCGCTCCCGAACTCGGAGTCCCACGGGCCTGTCGTCGGGCACGCCGGACCAGGGACCGAACCGTGGGCGTCAGTTGCGCGCCCTTGGCGATCCAGGCCTCCAAGCGCTCCGTCTTGATCACGATCTTCGCGGGCTGGGGCCTGGGGTCGTAGGTACCGAGGAATTCCAGGGGCCGACCGTCTCGGTGGCGACGCACGTCGATGGCAACAACGCGGTAGAAGGGGCGTTTTTTGGCACCCACTCGCGCGAGGCGAATCTTCACCATGCCGCGTTCACCATGCCTCGGGAAACCCTCCATCTGCCGGGTACGTGCCAGAGCGGACTTCATGCGCTGGGCGGGCGAAATCTAGGGGAGTCCCGCTGGGGGGTCAACCGGGAAGCGGTCTCAGCGTTCAGCGGGCGTGGAAGTCGGCCCTGGGGCCGACTGCGCTCCCCCCTCTTCCGAAGCTGCCCGAGGCCGAAGGCCGCGGGAGCCCGGCCGGGCCAGCCACCCATCCCGTTACCCGGCCCACTACAGGCCGCGCCGGTCCCGCTCCTTCTTCTCCGAGCACTGGGGGCAGGCGTAGCGCACCGGGTGGGGGGTGTGGAGCCGCTCGTAGTCGCGGTCGAGAGCGATCCGTCGCACCCTCGGAACCACCGCACCACAGAAATCGCAGCGCTGCCCCCCTGCCGGCGACTCGGTCGGCGACTGGGTCGGCGACTGGGCTGGCGACTGGGTCGGGCTCTCGGGTTCCGGGGCTCGCTTGCCATCGTCTCCGCCCACGACCTACCCCACCCGCATGCGCAGATCGGAGGGAGCCTCCTCTCCGAGCACACGGCGCAGCCCTTCGAGAATCTCGGGCACCCGCAGCTGGAGTTGCTGACACCAAACGCTCGAGTCGACGGTGGCCTCCAGCAGCTCACCTCGGAGCGCCGTGGGCCGACAGTGTTTGGCGATCTCGCGGCCGACGGCCTCCTCCCAGCGCGCCGCGATCTGCATGACCCGGGCAGTGTCGGTGAGTCCCAGATCGTTCATCACCTGCGGCAGCAGCGATCCGATCGGCTCGAAGCGACCCCGCGAACGGCGCCTCACGGGGTGGCCTCCGCATCGTCTTCGAGCAGGCGGAAGACCAGGCCGGTGGGCACCTTGGGGGTGAAGTAGGTCGACTTCTGGGGCAACACTTCCCCGGCGGCGGTCACGCGAAAGACATCGTCCGCGGTCAGCGGGTTCAGGTAGAGCGCTACGGTGCCCCGACCCGCGCGCAGATCGCAGGCCGTGCGGAAAGCGTCCTTCGGGTAGGCGATCGCCCCCTCCCGGACCGCCGCATCGTCCAGTCCAAAGACGCCCCCGATCACCTCCCGATGCACGATGCGGATCGTGTGCTCGCTGCCAGCTCCCCCGGGACGCGGTTGAGAGAAGATCTTCAGTCGCCCCGAGGCATCGTCGGCCGCAAACGCCGAGCGGTCGGCCAGGGGCTCCAGATGATCGGCGAGCAGCGACGGGATCGCCTCCGGACTCGGGATCGGTACGCTGCGTTGGGTCCACGCAGGGAGTCGTTCCGCCCACGCGGCCTCCGTCGGCACCACGCCCTTCAGGATGAGCCGATGGATCGGAAGCAGCAAGCCGCCCGGGGCAAAGGCATTGGTGAAGCAGGCCAGAATCCAGGCATGTGGACCGCCGGGTGTCAAAGCCTCGTCGCGATAGCGGAGTGCGGACTCGTACCGGTGGTGACCGTCGGCGATCACGACCGGTCGCTCGGACAGGAAGCGGCGGATCGCATCGATCGCACCGGGATCCTTCAGCCGGGTCAGCGCGTGGGAGACCGGCCCGTCCCGGGCGACGGCGATGGGCTCCCCATCGAGAGACGGAGCCAATACCGCCTCGAGGTCCCGGCGACGGTCCTCGTAGAGAACCAGCACGCTGGAGAGGTTGGCACGAGCAGCGGCCAGCAGCTTCAGGCGGTCCGCCTTCGGTCCCGACAGGGTGAGTTCGTGAGGTCGGACGATGCGGCGGTCGTAGTCCTCCAATCCCAGCAGGGCGAAGAACGCGTCGCGCACCCGCGGCGTACCATCGGGAGCGACGAAACGTTGGCGCAGTCCATACAGATCGGGATGCGGGTCGCGGATCAAGACGGCGCTCTGCTGCCAGGCATCGAGGGTCCGCGGAATCTCCGCGTAATCGGTGGTGGCTTCGTCTGCGGCGTCGAGGGTCAGCTCCAGGCGAATCGCGTTGTGGGGATCGCGATCGAAGTAACGCGCGCGTTCGTCGGCGGCGATCACGTCGTAGGGAGGCGCGATCACGCGTCCCAGGTCGACACGGGTCGGGTCGTAGCGCAGTGCGCGGAAGGGCCGGATTCGGGTCACGACGCTGCGAGGGCCCGCAACACCGGCTCGAGCTCCGACGCCGAAATCGCTCCCCAGCGCAGCACCTCCGGTCGACTACAGGTCGCATCCACCACGGTGCTGGCGACATCCCCACCCGCCTCGGCCTCTTCCACCTCGATGACCCGGGGCTCGTCGGGCCCGTTGCCGCAGACCGCGCCCGCCTCTTCCCGGGTGCGCACCGGCGGAAGGCCGCTGAGGTTGAGGCTGGTGGACGTGATCGGGCCCACGCCCTCGGCATGCAGTCGGCGAGCGATCGCGTCCGCCAGGGGATGCGCCGAGCAGCGAACGCCCACGGCGCCGTCCTCCCGCGCCACCCCTCGAGCGAACCGACCGCGGCAGTGGATGACGAGGGTGAGCGGACCCGGCCAGAACTCTGCGGCCAGGCGCTCGGCTTCGGCGTTCACCTCGAATCCGAGTGGGGCCAGATGGTCCAGACTCGCGATCAGGATCGAAACCGGCTCCCCTCCTTCGCGGCCCTTCCAGCGGCGAAGCCGTTCCAGGGCCGAATCCGCACGGGCATCGGCGCCCAGGCCCCAGACGGTTTCGGTCGGGTAGGCGATCAGCCCTCCGTCACGAATCCGCGCGACCGCATCGCCGATGGGATCGGGAATCGTCACGGGGTCGCCCGAGCGGCGATGTCGCGGCGCAGATGCATGCCGTCGAATCGGACGCAATCCGCCGCCGCGTAGGCCCGGGCCCGCGCTTGGTCCACCGTCGCGCCACGCGCGGTGATGCCCAGGACGCGCCCGCCGGCGGTGACGAATCCCTCGGGGGTGCGCCGAGTTCCCGCGTGAAAAACGACCACGTCCGAATCGCCCTCGATGCTCTCGAGCCCGGTAATCAGTCGGCCGGTCTGATAGGAGCGCGGGTATCCGCCCGACGCCAACACGACGCAGACCGACGCGTCGCGCCAGCCGAGGGGCGCCGCGGATTTCAGGTCGCCCCGCGCCGCGCCGTCTAGAAGCGGAACCAGATCGCCCTCCATGCGAACCACCAGTGGCTGGGTCTCCGGGTCGCCGAAACGCACGTTGAACTCGATGACGCGGGGCGCGCCGGACCCATCGATCATCAGCCCCACGTAAAGTACGCCCGTGTACGGGTGACCTTCGTCGGCCATGCCCCGAACGGCCGGGTGCACGATCTCTTCGAGCACGCGCTTTTCGACGGCCTCGTTCAGCACCGGTGCGGGCGACAGGGCGCCCATGCCCCCCGTGTTGTCCCCGCGGTCGCCATCCAGGGCCCGCTTGTGATCCTGGGCGGCGGCCAGACTGACGACGTGTCGACCATCGGTGACGGCGTAGTACGAGACCTCCTCCCCTTCCAGACGCTCTTCGATCACCACCCGCGCGCCGGCGTCGCCGAAGCGACGCTCGGTCATCATCTCCGTCAGCGCGCGCTCCGCCTGGGCGAGGTCGTCGCACACGACCACCCCCTTTCCGGCGGCCAGCCCGTCGGCCTTGACGACACAGGGGCCGCCCTCGGCGCTCACGTGGGCGCGCGCCCCGTCGAGATCGTCGAACACCGCGAAGCGCGGACCGGGAATGCCGTGGCGCGCCATGAAGGCCCGGGCGTAGGCCTTGCTGGATTCGAGGCGCGCGGCCTCGGCCGAGGGGCCGAAGACCGCCAGGCCCTCCTCGCGAAGCCGGTCCGCAACACCCGCCGCCAGCGGCGCCTCGGGTCCGATGACCACCAGATCGACGCCGTGGCGAGCCG
>JACZXC010000331.1 GCA_022571825.1 Myxococcales bacterium
GCGCACGGTTCTTGCAGGAATCGGGGCGAACCCCCTGCGGCGAGGATTCTGCTGGATGCCGGCGTCGACCTCTTTGATCCTGTTGCGCTCCGCCGCACTCCTCACGGCGGCAAGCCTGGTTGGATGCTTTGCGTACGGTCGCGCGCAACGCGATATCGACCGCAGCCCGATTTTCGACACGGGGGTCGGGGCGACGATTCTGTATCCCGGAGAGTCCCGGGTGCGTCCGGGCGGCCGGATTCCCCAGACGGGTCCCCGATCCGAAGCCACGACCCCCGACGTTCACCCGGATGGCCTTCCCCCCGGCGCCGCCCCCTTTCCGCGAGGGGGCGGTGCGGTCACATCGATCGGCGGAGCCCAGCGCGACGAAGTGTCCCACGCCCAGTATCGGGAGGACCCGCTCTTCCACCGGTACCTCGTCCTCCCCTTCGCCTGGATCGCCGCGCCCTTCCGATTCTTGGCCAGGGGAAAGCAACCCGAGCCCGGTCCCGAGGTTCCGCGAGCTACGGTGGCTCGGCCGCGCCCCACCCGCAGCCAGCCGTTCCCGGACTACGATGCGTTGCGTCTTCGGGAACTCGAACGAGAGCTGGACGACCGGCTCACCCGCGAACGCCCACCCGAAACGGCTTCCGGCGCCGCAGCCGGCCCGCGCCTCGAAACTCAGTCCCCCCGCCCGCGATCTCTCTCCATCGCTGAAGAGTTGGCTGCGCTGCAACGGGGCTCCGCCCTTGCGGCGGCCGGCACCACCGAGCCCGGTCGTGCCCGGGCCTCGACGCGGTTGCCACCAACCCTCGATCGCCCGGCGTCCGTGCCCAGCCCGCCGCCGCCACAGGCTGCTCGCTCGAACCCGCGTGGATTGGGAGACCGCCCCGCCCATGGCGTCGTCGACCGCAACCGAGACGGGCGCATCGACCATTGGATCTACCGGAAAGACGGAGAGATCGTCCGCGAGGTCTTCGACGAAAACTCGGATGGACAGCCCGATCGCATCCTCGTGTATGACCTCGCGAGCCACCGTGTCCGGCGAGTCGAGGAGGACACGGACCACGACGGCTCCTTCGACACCTGGACCGACTACCGCGAAGGAGCCATCGCGCGACGCCGTGCCGATACCGATCACGATGGCGTGGCGGACTCCTGGAGCTACTACGCCGGGGGAACCATCACCCGCCACGAGCGCGACACCACGGGGGACGGCTTCCGCGATCGGGTGGGTTTTTACGATGAGGGCCAGCTCGGGCGAGAGGAGCTGGACACCGATGGCGACGGCCGCCCAGACACGACACTACATTACGACGGTGCCGAGCGCGTGACCCTCAAGGAGGAAGATACCGACGGCGACGGACTCGTCGATCTGTTCTCCCACTATGAGTCGGGTCGCTTGACACGGCGCGAGCTTCTGGACCCCGCGATCCTGGGCGGGGAGAGCAAGGGTCTCTCCAGCGAGAAGCACTAGGCCATGCCGCGAACTCCGATCCAGGCGATGGGTCTCCTGCTGGGCTTCTGGATTGCTCTCGGGCTCTCGCCCTTGAATGTCACAATCGCGCGAGCTGACGACGCGCCGTTTGCAGAGCTCGAGGCCCGCCTGCATCGAGCGGTGAATGCGATTCGGGTTCGTCACCACCTGATCTTGCTGGAGCGACGCTCCGACCTCGACCGGGTGGCCCGCATCCACAGTGCGGACATGGCACAGCGTGGGTATCTCTCCCACGAAACCCCGGAGGGTCGCGACCCGGTCGACCGCATCGCCGAGGGCGCCGGTTCCGGCTTCACGCTGGCCGGCGAGAACCTGGGTACGACTGACCGGAGCGATTCCAGCCGTGAGATTCTGGAGGGCTGGCTGGCGTCGCCGGTCCATCGGCGGAATCTGCTGGCACCGCCGTTCAATGCCACGGGGATCGGCGTCGCCCGCAACCGCGACGGCTCCTGGGTCTACACCCAGGTCTACGTCACCTACCCGAAATAATCCCCGGCTGGGCCCCGCGCCCCGGACCGGGACCCGCGAGACCAGGTGACAACGTCGCCGTCAGCCGCCGGTCGTTCCAGTAGATATCCATCGGTCGCGAGAGGTCCAGCGCCTCGGGCAGTACCGCATAGCCGAGGATCGGCGCCCCGGGAGCGACCGTCCCGATGCGGCCGCGCAACACCCCGAGTTGGTGTGGGTCGGTACTGTCCGGGTGAAACGCAACGTGGTCCTGCACGAAGGTGAGATTCGGATGGAATGGGTGGGCGCGGGACGCCGTGGCAGAAAACAGCACCACGTGACCCGCCGGCGCCCGGCCGGCGCGCGCTGCCGCATCGTAAACCCGGGACTCGAAGGCTGCCGAGCGGGAGAACCGCAAGACGGGACCCGTGTCGGCCTCGTCGGGGAGTGTCGCCGGAGCCCGGCGCTGGGCCAACTCGACGATGAGCGCCAAGTCGCGCACCTCGTCGGGCGAGAGCGCCAGCGGAAGAGACTCGGGCACGCCCGGGGCGGGAGCCGCTGCGGGGAGCGCCTGAGAAACCCCGGCTGTGCGAGCAGCGGAAGCCCGGTCTTCCGACGGGTCGGATCGGGGAATCCGGGGCCGATCCCGCACCGAGCGCGCCTGGCGGGCCGCATCAATCAAGTTGTACGGGTTATTGGGGTCCTTCCGCCGGTTGAAGACCTCCCAGGCATACGGCCGCGGCAGGTACTCCCCGCGAACCGGAGGCACTTCGTCGGGCTCGACGATTTTCGCGTCGCGACACGGGATCGAATCGGCCCGCTGGACGATGAACATACTCCCATCGGGGCAGAACCCGATGAGACTCGCGCCCGCAGGCGGGGGAGCAGCGGCCAGCATGAAGGCCGTGCCGGCACCTGCGATCGAGTACGCAAAACATCGGATCCGGAGACTTCGAGGCCGGCAGCGCAGCGGGTTCCAGCTCATTCCAGGATTGATAATAGGCAAGGAAACGTCGAAAATTCAAGCATTTAGAGATCTGAACTGAAGTGGATCCGAGGTTCACCGCCGATTCTCCGAAGGCTTCGGGCAATTTCCCAGTCCAGCTGCACATACCCGAAGGCCAAGGCCTGGACCGGCCGAATTACCCCTCG
This sequence comes from Myxococcales bacterium, assembly GCA_022571825.1. Taxonomy (GTDB): domain Bacteria; phylum Myxococcota_A; class UBA9160; order UBA9160; family SMWR01; genus JACZXC01. The sequence continues at coordinate 3,077 of JACZXC010000331.1, forward strand.
CTCTCGAGGAGGGATTGCAACTGTTTCCTCTCGCGGCGGCTGAGCCGGCGCGCCGAGCCCACAGCGAGGCGACCGAGCCGAATCGGCCCGATCCGAACACGCACCAGCGCCACCACCGGGTGGCCCAACGCTTCGAGAGCACGGCGGATCTGTCGCTTGCGACCCTCAGTCAGGGTCAAGGTGAAACCGGTCGAATCGGCGGCGGTGTCGTAGCGAGCCCTACCCACACGGGCCGGAGCGGTGACGCCATCGGCGAGGGCTACGCCTTTCGCCAGTCGTTTCAACGCCCGGGCACGGATCCGTCCTCGCGCGGTAACGCGGTACTCCCGCTCGACCCCATGAGAGGGGTGAAGCACCACCTGTGCGAGACGTCCGTCGTTCGTCATCAGAACCAATCCCTCGGTGTCGCGATCGAGGCGCCCCACCGGAAACAGCCGGGTGCGTCGCTCGGGCACGAGATCGAGCACCGTGGCGCGGCCCTCCGGATCGCTCACGGTCGTGATCACACCCCTCGGCTTGTTCACGATCCAATAATCCGTGGCCTCGCGGGAAATCGGAGTCCCATCCACTGCGATGACGTCGCGATCCGGGTCCGCCGACTGGCCCAGCTCAGCGGTGCGACCGTCGACCGTGACCCGGCCCTGTCGGAGAAGCTGCTCGGCGCTGCGGCGCGAGGCCAGGCCCGCCTCGGCCAGGATCTTCTGCAAGCGCACCGCATGTGAGCCGTCGGCGTCAGGCATCGCAGGGCGAACCCTTCGGCACTCCCGTCCCGGGGGAGCGGGGCGGGGCCACGCGATCAGTGGGGCTCGCCGTCCGCTTCCGCGTCCGTCCAGGTCGCCGCGGGGATGGGCACCGCCTCCGCCCCCACCGATGGGCCCCGCCCGTCGGCGGCGGGGG
>JACZXC010000332.1 GCA_022571825.1 Myxococcales bacterium
TTCGGGCTCGACCCCCAACAGGTCTCCGATGATGATCATCGGGAGCGGCGCCGCAATCTCCTTGACGAAATCGCACCGGCCCCGGGGTAGAACGGCATCGATCAGCTCGTTGCAGATGCGACGGATCTTGGGCTCGTGATCCTCCACCCGGCGTGGGGTGAAGCCCCGGTTCACCAGGTTGCGCCGCCGCTTGTGATGTGGGTCGTCCAGGTTGATCATCGACGGAATCGGCGGCGAATCCGGGCGAGACGAGAAGCGGCTACAAAAGGTCCCGGGGTTCTTCGAAAAAGCCATCAGATCTTCGTGCAGCGCGACGCCCCAGATCCGGTTGGGTTCGTCCCAGTAGACCGGGGCGTTTTCCCGCATCCAGGTGAAGTGTCGATGCGGGTCCTTCGCGTAGAAGGTTCCGTCGAGGAGATCGATGTCGGGATGAACGGGGTGATCGGCCACGGCTCTGCCTCTGGGAGCGCCGGGGGCGCAGCTGAAACACATTCCAGTCGATTCAGGATACCGGCCGCCCATTCCCACCGCATCCGGGCTAGCAGCCCGAGGGCGAGCGATCAGCGAGCGCGAGGCCCCGCTGGGCTGGCCGGGGATTGGACGGCCAGACCGACCTCCTGGCCGAAGGAAACTTCCAGGGTGTGGCCATCGGGATCGCGAACGAACGCCCAGTACCCAACCGGATCCCCGTAATCCATGGGACCATCGATCAGGCGCTCCTCGCTTCGGGCCAGCTCGCAGAGCCGGTCGACCTCCTCCCGGCTCTCGCAGGCGACGCCCAGGTGGGCGACGGGCGCCAGCGGGTGGGCGACTTCCGTTGTCTCCATCAGAACGATGACGAAGGGTCGCGTGCGATCGCTGATCCAGGCTACGCGGGGGCGGCGATGGACCGTCTGCATCCCGGCGTACTTGGCGTAGAAGGCAATCGCCGCATCCAGATCGGTGACGGGCAGCGCGATGTGGGTCAGGCCGACGTCCTTCACAGCGGGGCGACCTCCAGAGCCTCGGACTTCGGAGGGGGACTCGGCGAAGCTAGCACGAACCATCGCCTTTCCGGTGCCCTCGAACCCGATGCAGTCAGCCCACCGCGATGCCCGAAATTGGCTAGAACTCGACCATGAAGGTCGACCCGGCGGCTTCGCGCACCCGCATCGCCGTCGCCTTCGCCTCGGCGTTGATCGCGCCCGTGGCCTTCCGGTTGGCGGCGCTGTCCGATCGCGGCAGCGGGGTCGCCCTGGTGGACCTTCGCGGCTTCGGGTCCGACGCGATGGTCGCCCTCCTCGTGCTCGCCCTGGCGGTGCTCGCGAGCCGAGCCTCGCGACTCGCCGCCCTCGCCCTGGTGCTGATCTGGACCGCGCTGCAATATGCCAACTACGAGTCGCTTCGCGTACTCGGATCCCTGATTTCATTTCGCGACGCGGGCACCCTCGCCGATCCCACCTTTCTGCGCGGCTCGGCCTTGGTCCTCTCGCGGCCGGTCCTTCTCGCGGTGCTGAGCTCGACCTGCCTGCTGCTGGCGTGGTTCGGATTGCGCGGCGCGTCACCCCGAGTCGCGCTCGGGAGCGCGGCCACCGCCCTGCTCCTGCTGAGTGTGCGGATGGCCTGGCCCTGGAACGACGAGGCCGCCGCCTGGCGCCAGACCCACTTCGTTCCCCGGGACGCACGGCTCCTGCTGGAAGCGACGCTGGGCACGGACGAGGCACCCTCCCGCTTTGCCCACCCGCCGGCAGCGATGCTCGACCTGGTGCCGGGCCTGGCCGGGAATCTCGGCGGTGAGTCCCGTCTCCCTGCCCGTCTGGGCGAGACGGGTCGGCGCGGGACCAACGTTCTGCTCGTCGTCCTCGAATCGGTGACGGGAGCCTTTGTGCAGAGCCTGGCCGAGGACCACGGGCTCTCGTTTCCCAAGGGGCGCATGCCCGAACTGGACGCCATCGCGCGCTCGAACCTCGCCTACTCGACCTTCCTGACCCATCAACGCAAGACCAACCGGGGACTCTATGCGCTGCTGTGTGGCGAGCTGCCCAATCTGCTGCCCGGGCTGCCCAAGATGAGCGACGCGGCCGAGGGCGGCTGGCAGACCTGTTTGCCCCGGATTCTCGCGGATGCGGGCTACCACACCACCTACCTACAGGCGGCTCCCCTGGCCTTCATGCTCAAGGATCAGTTCATGCCGTCGATCGGCTTCCGAGGGGTCCACGGACGCGAGTGGTTCGACCGCGCCTACGCCCAAGGTCCCTGGGGCCTGGACGATCGCGCGTTCTTCGAGCAATCCCTCGAGATGATCGACCGCCTCATGGCGGGCGAGAAGCCGTGGTTCCTGACGCTCCTGACCGTGGGTACCCACCACCCCTACGTGTTGCCGGCGAAGTTTCGCCCAGAGCTGGAGCCGGACGCGCGGCGAGCGTTGGCGTACCTCGACGGGGCCATCGGTCGCTTCGTGGAGGCCCTCGCGGAGAGGAGGGTTACCGACGACACCCTGGTTCTCCTCACCTCCGACGAGTCGATGGGCATCGGGGGACACGGCCCCCGCTCGACGGTCCTCTTTCAGAACTGGGGGCTGCTGATCGCCCTGGTGCCGGGTGGGTTTCGGGAGCGGGTGAGCGAACCCTTCGGGCAGGTGGATTTGGCCCTCTCGATCCTCGACTTCCTCGATTTAGCCGACCGCGGCACCCATTTCTTCGGTCGCAGCGTGTTCCGACGCTACCACGAGGGACGGTTCTTGTTCTTCGCCAACTCGAACCTCGGCGCCCTCGGCGCCCTCGACCCTGATGGCGATCTGCTTCTCTGTCGGGACCCGTTCCGAAGCTGCCAGCGGTTGCGCATCCCCGACGGCCGGCTCTTCGCGCGCACCCTCGGCACGCGTGACTGGCGTTCCCGGGACGAGATCGTCCGCGCTCTGGCCGTGCGCAGCCTCCGCTCAACCGGCGAGGTTCCGCGCCGCGACTGGCGGCTGGTGGCCGACCCGCTCTTCCGGGTAGAAAGCCGCGAAGCGCAGGTGATCCATGGGGGCCAGTTCGTGACCTTGCAGGCCGGCGAGTGGCTGGAGGTGGATCTCGCGGTGGAGGCCCGAGGCGATGCCCGGGTTTCTTTCGAGCACATCCTCCGCAGCACGGGAGCCGACCGGCTCTACCGCTGGGAGATTCCCCTCGTCGGCGGCCAGATCTTGCGAATGCACTACACCTACGCACCGGAGGAGCGCACCGACGGAGTGGGATCGCGATCCCTGGCGCGGGTCGTCCAGGGCTCCGGAATCGAGCTTCACTTCGAGCGGGCGCGGATGACACTTCGGTCGGGGAGAGGCCGCCCGGATTCCGGCGTGCAGGTGCACCGCCTGGAGGTACAGCCGTATCCCTAGCCCCGATGCGGCGAGGGGAGCTTCGGCTCAGGGCACCCGGGCGGCGGGCTCCTCGAATTCGAACAGTCGCGTGTGGTGGCGGGTCCCGTACACCCAGGGCTCGAAGGCCTCCGGCGGCAGGAGCGACAAGAGCATGGCGGCAGAGTGCGGCAACGCGGTCACGCGGTGGCGCCCCTCTTCCAGGTACACCGTTTCGGGGCCGATCTCGCGCCCATCGACGACGAGCCTCCCCCGGGCAGCGCCCGCGGCCGGGATCGCCGGGTGAACGTGGTAGTCCCCGGCGCGGATCACGTCGATCTCGATCTCCACCGGCGCATCGGAAGTCTGGGGCGTCGTGAACCCCAACGTATAGAGGTTCAGATCGGCCCTGACGTAGTGGCGGCGCCAGAAGACCAGCACCTCGCGGGGAAGTTTTCCCAGCCGGTAGTCGCTGATCCAGAAGAGGGCCCGGCTCCGTCGATAGTCCTCGACGAGCTCGCCCGCGAAGTAGGCGGAGAACATCCGCCGATGGGCCTTCCCGTGGTGGAAGTAGTAGCTGCCGTGATGGCGAAAGAGCGCGCCGCCGGCGTTGTCGATCACTGCGTCGTCGTCGTCGCTGAACGCCTCGATC
>JACZXC010000333.1 GCA_022571825.1 Myxococcales bacterium
GGTTCGCTCGCGCTCGACGCGCGCGCGCCCCGCGATACGGGCGGCGAGCTGGTCGGAACGCAGGCGAATTCGCTCCGGATCAGCCTCGGCGTAGAGAAAGAGGGCGTTGGGCGGCGGATAGGGGCCGTTGAGGTCCCGACCCCCGGAAATCGATACCACGGCGTCGATGCCGGAGTCGCGGGTCGCGTAGTCCAATGCCGCTCCGGCGCCCATCGAATGACCGATTACCGCGATCCGCGACCCGTCCACGTGGGGTGACATGCGCAGGAAGTCGACCGCGGCCACCAGATCGGGGTAGAAGGAATCGGATCGGGCGGCGCTGCCGCGGCCTGGGTTGCGATTCTCTCCGTGGCCGGAGAGATCGAGGGTCAGCACCGCCAACCCCGCACGCGCCAGGCGCCGCGCCGCGCTGCTCATCCCCCGGCGGTCTCCCGCGAAGCCGTGGACCAGAACCAGAGCGGGGGGGGCTTCGACCGGCGACGGGGGATCGCGGAAGCCCTGGGTTTCGGAGGCTTCGCCGGGCAGGAAGAGCGTCGCGGGAATGCCGCCCTCGAGAACGAGATCGGCGTGGCGCGGCCCCCCGCGTTCTAGGCTTCCGAGCTTCACCGTCGCCGCCAGAAAGACCGATCCTGCGACGGCGGAGAGGATCGAGACCCAGCGTGTCACGGAGATCACGACGTCATGGAAACCGCCCGCGGCGTTGAAGTCAACCAACGTGAGGCCGGTGCTATGCTGGCGCGGCCGGGTGGGAAGGAGCGCCGCTGCGTTGGCGAATGAAGGTGCACGCGTTCTCGTAACCGGTGCAAACGGGCACCTGGGCCGCCGTTTGATCCGACGCCTCGCCCGAGACGACGCACCCGCGTTCCGCGTGCGCGCAATGGTGCGTTCGAAGCGGGCCGCCGCTGCCCTGCGCGAGTTGCCCGAGGCCACCCGAATCGAGATCGCCGTCGTCGACTATCGCAATTCGGAGCAGTTCGCTCGCGCCGCCTACGGGTGTTGCCATGCCGTCCACCTGACCGGAATCATCAAGGAGACACGAAGCAATCGCTATGCCGACGCCCACGAGGCCACCTGCCTGGCGCTGGCACGTGCGTCTGCGGCGGCGGGCCTCGAGCGCACCGTCTACCTCAGCATCCTGGGGTCGGACCCCGCATCGGAGAATGCCTGCCTGGCCTCGAAGGGCCGGGCCGAGCAGATTCTCCTCGACGCCCAGACGCCGGCGGTCATTCTCAGGGTGCCCATGGTGCTCGGGCCCGGCGACGCCACCGCGCGAGTGGTGAAGGCCGAAGCGTGCGCCCGGCTGCTCCCGCTGCTGGGGGGCGGCCGCATGCGGACGCAGCCGATCTTCGCCGAAGACGTGGTCGAGGCGATCATCGCCGCACTCACGAGACCGGGGGTCTGCGACGTCGCCCTCGATCTGGCCGGTCCGGAGCCGCTTCCGCAGCGCGAGTTCGTAGCGCGGGCGGCGCGCCTCTACGGACGGCGGCCAAGGGTGATTCCGATTCCGCTGGCCCTCGCCCGAGGTCTCGCGCTGCTGGCCGAGCGATTATTCGCGAATCCTCCGCTCACCCGCGCGATGCTCGGCGTGCTCTGCCGCGACGACTGCGTGGACACCGAACCCACCTGCAAGCGGCTGGGGATCGAGCTCACCTCCCTCGACGAGCTGCTTCGGAAGTGCATCGGTCCGGAATCGACTCTGGCGTGACGGGTTCGACGGCCGTTCCCCCGACGGCACCTCCGAAATCCGGCGCGCTCCCGCGACTCGCTCTGTGGAGTCTCGCGATTGCCTGCTTCGTCTTTCTGTACTTCCGGATCGACGCCGCCGCCGCGCGCGCCGGCCAGAATGCGTTTGGCTACGTCCGGGCAGTCTTCGCAGACGTCGACTGGGGCCTCTGGATCCTGCTCATGGTCCCCTACTCTCTTGCGTTCTTTCTGATCGACACGGCGGTGGTGTGGCGAATCGTCAACTGGTTCAACGCCAGCGTTCGCTACCGGGACCTACTTCCCATTCGCGGCAGCGCGTACGTCATCTCGATCCTGAACGAACAGGTCGGGAAGGGGGCGATGGCCCTCTACCTGAACCGTCGCGACGGAGTCCCCGGATGGGAAGTGGGCTCGAGCATGCTCTTCATCATGTTCTGCGAGTTCTACTACCTGCTCATGTGGGCGACGATTGGATACGTTCTGGCCCGCGACACCCTGCCCGGGCAGTTCGCGCTGATCCCGTACCTCGCGGCGGCTGCCTCGCTCTTCTTCGTGTTCTGGATTCTTTTCTTCCGCGGTGCACTTGGGGTGGGAGCCACGCTGCGTGAGCGTCCGATCCTGCTGGCGTTTCGCCGAGCCAATCCCTGGCACTACGCGGGAATCGTGGCGCTCCGGTCGCCCGCCCTGCTCCTGGCCGTCGCGGTCTATACCCTCGCCCTGCGCCTCTTCAACGTGGAGGTCGAGCTGGTCGAGATGCTCGGAGTTCTGCCGGTGATCTTCTTCGGCGCCGCGGTCCCGACCCCCATGCGCGCCGCGGCGATCACATTGTGGGTAACGCTGTTCCCGGAACGACCCGCTGAGATGGCGGCCTTCGGTATCGTGCAGCACAACTTCTTCATCTTCTTCAACGCGGCCATCGGGTTGATCTTCATGAGGCGCGCAAACCGGGAGCTGTTTGGCTCAGGAAGCGACGCGGCTCGAAAGACATCGGAATAGCAACCGTGCCCGGTCGAGAATCGATGCCACGGTGGTGACGACGAGTCCCCAGCCGAGCATCGCGACCCAGAATCCACCGGGCCAGGAGAGCCCCAGGCCATCGCGCAGGATCGGAATCGCCACGATCACGTAGTAGGCGATTCCGTTCCAGCGACCCAGCGCGCTCGCGCGCAGTCCCCGTGCCGACAGGATCCGCGAGTCGGCCGCGTACTGCAGGAAGGCCGCCGCGATCAGCGGCGGCAAGGCCGCGGGTAGCGCCCCTGCGTGGGCCAGCGCCGCGGTCCCGGCGGTGCAGAAGATCGCATCCACGGCGTGGTCGAAGAGGGCACCGCGGGGCGAGGCCGAACCCGAGCGGCGGGCGACGTTGCCATCCGCGAAGTCGGTGGCAACGGCGAGAAAGAAGATCACGCTCGCGGCCGGGTACGACTGCCGGATCACGGCGACGACAAGAACCGGAGCGAGGGCCAGTCGGAATAGCGTCAGCGCGTTCGCGAGCATTCCGATCGACTGTAACCGGCGGCCGTCCCGCCTACCAAATTTCGCTACTCTGAGCCCCCGTTTTTCGGAGAACTCGCTCGATGGGAATGGCTGGAAGACTCGGCTTGCTGGCCGCGACCCTGGCGGAAGCGCTCCTCGGGTGCTCGGAATGCACCGAAGAGTTCTCCGACGCCGGACTGAGCGGCCGTCGCACCTATCAGAACCTGTGCATCGCCTGCCACCACCCCGATCCGCACCTGGCCGGAATTCTGGGACCCCCTCTGGCCGGGGCGAGTCTCGAACTTCTGGAGGCGAAGGTACTGCGCGCCGCCTATCCACCCGAATATACACCGAAGCGTTCCACCGAGAGCATGCCCGCCTTCGCAACCCTCGGGGAAAAACTCCCGGGCTTGGTGCACTTTGAGGACAAAACGGACCCCAAAAAATATCGAAAAGTGGACTATTGCGTCCAGTTCCGTGAAAGAGATTTTGACTTTGTTTCTCGTCTGATGGAACAGGATGGTATTTTTTTCTACTTCAAGCATGAGGATAAAAAAAATATCCTGGTGATGGGGGATTCTTCCCAGGACCATGTGCCGTGTCCCCATCGACCCAATGTCCGCTTCATCCCGAATGAGGAAGACGTCGAAGGGGGCGACTTTCCGGAGGATTGGTCGGAGGCTGCGATCAGCTTCTTCAAGAAGACGGCGAATCAACTCATGAAAGAGTTCGGCAACTTCGCCAAGACGGCAATCACGGCCATCCTGTTGCCCATTTTG
>JACZXC010000334.1 GCA_022571825.1 Myxococcales bacterium
TAGGGGGAACCGATGGACCTGAGTCAGCCCCCACCGGGCCCGCCTTCCCGGAATCGACTCGAGGTTTGGAGTCAACTCATTGAAATCAAAAGAGATTTACCGGTCTTGTTGGAAGCCGAGGAGGGTCTTACCCTCTCGGCCGGGGAGTTGGAGAACCGGCCATGGTCAGCACCATCGAGGACGAAGAATACTTCGAGGACCCGCCCAAGCGCCGCGGCCTCACCTTCGACACCGACCTCCTGCGCGAGCCCCTCCGGGCCCTCCCGGTACGGCAGTCGCTGGTCCTGTCCGAGCACGACACTGTCACCGAAGCCATGCGGGTCATGCAGCATGAGCATCGCGGCTGTGTGATCGTGACCGACGACGGCACTCCCCACAGCAAGCTCATGGGAATCTTCACCGAGCGGGACGTCTTGTTTCGCATCGTGGACCAGGGACGCAATCCAGCCACGCTTCCGCTGGCGGAGGTGATGACCCACGACCCCGAGGTGCTGCCCGAGAAGTCCACCATCGCCCACGCCCTGAACAAGATGTCGCTCGGGGGATTTCGGCACATTCCCGTGGTGGATGAGGATCACCGGCCTGCATTCGTGGTCTCGGTTCGAGACATCGTCGGCTTTCTGGTCGAGGCGTTCCCGCGCGAGGTCTTCAACCTACCCGCCGAAGACAGCCCGACCGCGAAGGCACGTGAAGGCGCCTAGACTCGTTTTCGATTGACCGCGGCGCCTCCGTCGTCGTAGCGTTTCTCCCGGACATGTCTCGCCTGCGCATCAGCCACATCGGGATCTGCGTTTCGGACTGGGAGCGCTCGCTGCGTTTCTACCGAGACGTTCTGGGATTCCAACATGCCTTCGACCTCGAGGTATCGGGGGAGCCCAGCAACACCCTGCTCGCGTTGAAGGATGTCGACTTGAGAGCGATCTACCTCGAACGCGACGGCGTTCGCATCGAACTGCTCCACTACGCCTCGCCGGGTCACACCGGCGACGGAGAGCCGCGGGCGATGAACGCCTTGGGCCTCACCCACCTGTCGCTCCGCGTCGACGATCTCGACGCCTTGCTGTCCGAACTCGAGGCCGCCGAGGTGAACATCCTCGCCGAAACGCGCATCCAGATTCCGGAAGCGGAGACCCAGGCAATCTTCATCACCGATCCGGACGGAATGCGGATCGAGCTGGTGCAGCAGCCGGGCGACTGACCCCCAGAGACGGCCTGGGCCGCGCCGAGCCACCCCGTCGAGTCTGGCCCGGATTCGGCCTGAAGCGCGCCATGTCATAATCGTCGAGATGCCGCTGCGCGCCCGCATGATCGCACTTCTCGTTCTGGCGGGTCTCGTCATCTGGGCGCTGACACGCGAGACGGTGCCGACGGGCGGTCCGGCTTCCGATCAGCGCGTCGGGGACGGCGATCCGACCGGCGCCGGTCCGGCCCGCCCGATCGCGGTCGCCGAGGATGGCTACGTCACTTCGAATCGGTGCCGGGCGTGCCACCCCGCGTCGTACGCGAGCTGGGAGAGATCCTGGCACAGGACGATGACGCAGATCGCCACTCCCCAAAACGTGGCTGCGAACCTCGATGGCACCCGAGTGTACGCGTACGGTCAGGAGTACCGCTTCGAAAGACGCGGGGACGAGTACTGGGTCGAGATGAACGACCCGGCGATCCCGGGCCCGGAAGGGGCCCTCCATCGGGTCGAACGGCGGATCGCCCTCACCACGGGCTCCCACCACGAACAGGACTACTGGTACGAAACGGGCCGGACGCGAAAGCTCGGCTTCCTCCCGCTCACGTTCCGCATCGAGGAGGGTCGCTGGCTTCCGATCGGGGCGGCCTTTCTCCAGCCGCCGACGTCCGTGGCGCCCTCTCCCCTCCAGGTCGACCGTTGGAACTCCACCTGCATCAAGTGTCACACGACCCACGGTAAGCCCAGGACGGTCCCCGGCAGTGACACCGACGAGATGTACACGACGGTTGCGGAGTTCGGCGTCGCGTGCGAGGCCTGTCACGGCCCGGGCGAGGAGCATGTGCTGGCCAACCGCGATCTCGGGCGACGCTATCGACAGCATCTCGATCGCGACGGAGACCCGACCATCGCCAACCCTTCCCGGTTCTCTCCCGAACGCGCTTCACAGGTCTGCGGGCAGTGCCATGGGATCTGGAAGCCGCGAGAACAGCTTCCGACAGCTACGCGGACGCCCGACGATTGGCGCGAACACGGATTCGCGTACCGACCTGGAGACGACCTGGAGGCCACCCGTTACCTGGTTCGGGTCGGACGGAAGTCGGAACCCAGGATGGCCGAGATCCTGGCCCGAGACGCGACGCTCCTCGAAGACAGCTTCTGGCCGGACGGGGCCATTCGCGTGTCCGGACGCGAGTACAACGGTCTGGTCGAGTCCGCCTGCAGCGCGCGGGGGACCGGCGAGCGCAAGCTCTCGTGCCTTTCCTGTCACCAGATGCACCGAACCTCGGACGACCCGAGAACCCCGGAGCAGTGGGCGAACGATCAGCTCCGAGTGGGAATGCGGGGCAACGCGGCCTGCCTCGGCTGCCACGAGAGATTCGGAAATGACCAAGCCTTGGTTTCGCACGCGCATCATCCGCCGGACTCGATCGGCAGCGCTTGCCAGAACTGTCATATGCCCTACACCACCTGGGGTCTCCTGACGGCGATGCGCAGCCACGTCATCGGGATCCCCTCGGTCCTGGAGAGCCGTGAGATCGATCGCCCGAATGCCTGCAATCTCTGTCATCTGGATCGCAGCATGGCCTGGACGGGACGCTGGCTCGGCGAGTGGTACGGAACCCCGCTCGTCCAGATGTCGACGGTGATGGGGTCCGTTCCGGCATCGATCATCTGGTCGTTGAGCGGAGACGCGGGGCAGCGGGCGCTGATCGCGTGGTCGATGGGCTGGGAGCCCGCGATGGAGACCTCCAACGTGGATACGGGCTGGACCCTCCCCCTGCTGGGCCAGCTCCTGCTCGATCCATATGACGCCGTGCGAATCACCGCTGGCCGTTCACTTCAAAAACAGCCGGGTGTCGCTGAGCTCGAGTACGACGCGATGGCGCCGGCCGACGAGCGGCGAGGCGTCGCGGATCGGGTGCAAACGCTGTGGAAGCAGCGGCTGCTCGCGATGGGTCCATCGGCCGATCCGAGATCGCTGATCGATGACCCGAATCGGCAGCTTCCCCTCAACCTCTTCGAGCTGCTGCGGAGGCAACGGAACGATCGAGTCGTCGCCCTCCGCGAGTGACCGGCTTCGAGGCTGCGACGGAGCCAAGCGGTTCCGACAACCACTCTCACCTAGACTGGCAGGGGCATGGGCGCTCCCGAGGACGCGAAGGCAGATCACGGGGTCATGCCTCGCGTTGTTTCGCCCCGGATCACGCCGCTGTCCGAGGCCGATCGACCGAGCGCCGTCGAAGCACTGGCGCGCGCGTTTCGAGACAACCCCCTCAACCTGGCCGTGATTCGCTCCCGAGACCCCGCGGTGCGCATGCGCTGCAATGTCCACGGGATGCGGGTGCTGCTCCCGGTGGCACAGGCCCGCGGGCTGGTCCTGGCCGCGAAGGTCGACGGCCGTCTGGCCGGCGCGCTCGTGGCCGCGACCCCCTTTGGCTACCCCCTCCCGGCCCCGGCCCCGGCGGCCAGGATCCGCTGTCTGCTGGGCCAGGGCTGGAGCGTGACACGTCGCTGGGGCCGGGTATTCGAAGCGCTCCACGCTGTACATCCTCTCGAGCCGATGGGCTACCTCGGCACCCTCGGGGTCGATCCGGCGCTCCAGGCCCGCGGTGTGGGAACGGCGCTTCTCAACCGCTGGCTGGCCGGTCTCGATCGGAAAGCGATCGGGGCGTACCTCGAGACCGATCGGGTCGAGAACCTCGCCTTCTACCGGCGAGCGGGGTTCGAGGTCGTGGGCGAGACCAGGGTTCAGGGGGTCGTGATCTGG
>JACZXC010000335.1 GCA_022571825.1 Myxococcales bacterium
CGGTGATGATGGCTTGCGAGCCGAGGTGGCGAATGTGGCTCGATGCGAGGAAGTCCGTGCTGGGCATCCTCGAGTGACAAGGGGGGAAGGCGTGGACGCGCAGGGGACGGACGGCGGGATCAACGAACACCGGGAGACGGGAGGCGGGGAGGCTCACCGGCATCTCCGAACCATCGGAAACCGGAAGCGACAAGCCGCCCGGCCCCGGGGTGTCTCGATACCCCGCTACTTCACGCGACCCGAAGAGGACCCCTTCGACGCGGTGGAATGGGGTCGCTGTAACGCCAAGATCACCAACGAGAAGGGCGAAACGGTCTTCGAACAGACCGACGTCGAGATTCCGAAGAGCTGGTCGCAGCTGGCCACCAACGTCGTCGTGTCGAAATATTTCCGCGGCCACGTCGGAACGCCGGAGCGAGAGCACAGTGTGAAGCAGCTCATCGGGCGGGTCGTGGGCCGCCTGCGCGAGTGGGGGGATCGGTCCGGCTATTTCCGCACCTCCGAAGACGGCCAGACCTTCGTCGACGAACTGACACACATACTTGTCACTCAGCGGATGGCTTTCAATAGTCCGGTCTGGTTCAACTTGGGCGTCAAGGGCACGCCCCAGCAGGCGAGCGCCTGCTTCATCAACTCGGTCGAGGATACGATGGAGTCCATCATGAACCTCGCCAAGACCGAGGCCATGCTCTTCAAGGGGGGATCCGGCGCGGGGTCGAACCTGTCGCGGATCCGATCCTCCCGGGAAGGCCTGTCCGGCGGAGGCACGGCGTCTGGCCCCGTCTCTTTCATGCGCGGCTTCGATGCCTTCGCGGGCGTGGTGAAATCGGGCGGGAAGACCCGTCGTGCCGCCAAGATGGTGATCCTCAACGTCGATCACCCCGACATCATGGAATTCATCCGTTGCAAGGCGGAGGAGGAGAAGAAGGCCGGGGCGCTGATCGATGCCGGCCTGGACGGCGGTTTCAACGTACCCGGTGGCGCCTACGACTCGGTCTTCTATCAGAACGCCAATCACTCGGTTCGGGTCACGGACGCCTTCATGCATGCGGCACTGGCCGGCGGCCAGTGGGAGACCCGGAGCGTCACCACCGGGGAGCGATGCGACACCCTCGCAGCCCGGGACGTCCTGAGTTCGATGGCGGAAGCTGCTTATGTCTGCGGTGACCCCGGTGTCCAGTACGACACCACGATCAATCGCTGGAACCCGGTCAAGGTCTCCGGGCGCATCAACGCGAGCAATCCGTGCTCGGAGTACATGTTTCTGGATGACACCGCTTGCAACCTGGCCAGCCTGAACCTGATGAAGTTCCTCGACGCCGACGGCGGCTTCGACGTCGCGGGATATCGGCGCGCGGTCTCACTGACGATCCTGGCTCAGGAGTTGCTCGTCGACCACGCCGACTACCCGACCGCGCGCATCGCACGGAACAGCCATCTCTACCGTCCCCTGGGCCTGGGCTACGCCAACCTCGGTGCGCTCCTGATGTCGTTTGGGGTGCCCTACGACAGTGACGAAGGCCGGAACCTCGCCGCGGCGCTGACTGCGCTCATGTGCGGACAGGCGTATGCAACGAGCGCCGATATGGCCGCCGCGATGGGTCCCTTCCGCCGGTTCCGCATGAACCGGAAGCCCTTCCTGGAAGTGATCGGAATGCACAAGGCTGCGGCCGACGCGCTTCCGAGTGTCGGGGTGCCCCAAGACTTGCACGCGGCGGCCCGTGAGAGCTGGGCCTCAGCCCTCGACGCCGGACGCAAATGGGGCTTCAAGAACGCTCAGGTGACGGTGCTCGCCCCGACCGGGACGATCGCTTTCATGATGGATTGCGACACGACCGGCGTCGAGCCGGACATTGCGCTCATCAAATACAAGAAGCTCGTGGGCGGCGGATTCATGAAGATCGTCAACAACACCGTCCCGATGGTCCTGCGCCGGCTCGGTTATTCCGAGGAGCAGAGGCAGGCGATCATCGCCTACATCGACGAGCGCGAAACGATCGAGGGCGCTCCCGGGCTGAATCCGGATCACCTTCCGGTCTTCGACTGTGCCTTCCGCGCCAAGAACGGGGCGCGCAGCATCGACTGGATGGGCCACCTGCGTATGATGGGTGCGGTTCAACCCTTCCTCTCTGGCGCGATCAGCAAGACCGTGAATCTGCCCGAGGATGCCAGCATCGACGACATCACCCAGGCCTACATCGAAGGCTGGAGGCTCGGCCTCAAGGCGCTGGCCGTCTATCGCGACGGCAGTAAGCGCACCCAGCCCCTGAACGCCGGACGCGATACCGACAAGTCCGCGTTATCCGCGGCCCGGCCGGTGCGACGAAAGCTCGAGGACGAACGCGAAGCGATCACCCACAAGTTCTCGATCGCCGGTCACGAGGGCTACCTCACGGTGGGTCTCTACAGCGACCGCAAGCCCGGCGAGATCTTTCTGCGCATGGCCAAAGAGGGCAGCACGGTCTCGGGTCTGATGGATACGATCGCCACGATGACGTCGATCGCGCTGCAATACGGCGTGCCGCTCAAGACCCTCGTCGACAAGTTCAGCCACACACGCTTCGAGCCCTCGGGCTTTACCAACAATCGCGAGATTCCCATCGCCAAGTCGGTGATGGACTACGTGTTCCGTTATCTCGGGAACCGGTTCTTGCAGGGTGAGACGGAGATCGTCGACGAGCAAGAGAGCGAAGCCGAGTCGGCCGGGTTGGGGGCGGTGTCTACACAGCCCGTCGTGGCCGGAGGCTCGGGCGCATGGCCGATCCGAACACCCTACGCGATCGTGTATCAGACCGATGCGCCGACCTGCGCGGACTGCGGGGCGATCACGATTCGCAGCGGGACTTGCTACAAGTGCACGAACTGCGGCGGGTCGAGCGGCTGCGGCTGAGGAGCGCCAGGGAGTACGGCGTCTCTGACTGGGGGGTAAGAGGCGCCGGGGAGCGCGGAGACGTTCTGGTTGACTCGACCGAGCCGAGGCACGAGTACCGGAACGCTCCGCGCTCCTGGTGTCCCCGAAGAACCATGCGACAGCGCGAGGCGCGCCGATCGAGCCCGCGGTAGGAGCAGCAGCGTGCGAGTACGCGCCTCCCAGCGAGTTCTGCTTCTGGTCGCGGTGTTCGGCACGCTCTTCAGCGCGGGCTGCGTTTCGATCCATTTTCTGGATGGCGGCCGCCAGCCCCTGGTGGAAACCGTCGTCTACGGAACCTCGGGTCCCAAGATTCTCCTGCTCGACATCGAGGGGCTGATCTCCGAGGTCGCCGAGTCGCGAGGCTTCCTGACCCCCGACGGCGAGAGCACCGTGTCCCGGGTGCGGGAGCAGCTGGATCGAGCGCGCAACGATTCCGCCGTTCGGGGGCTTCTGGTCCGCATCAACAGCCCGGGCGGGACGGCGACGGCCAGCGACATTGTCTACCGGGAACTCCTCGATTTCAAACAAGAGCGCGGAGTACCGGTGGTCGCCCAGCTGATGGGCCTCGCGACCTCCGGTGGCTATTACGTCGCCATGGCTTCGGATCGCCTCTTCGCCCTTCCGACGACGGTGACCGGTTCCATCGGAGTGCGATTCTCCGGCGTGAACGTCAGCGGCTTGATGGAGAAGCTGGGCATCGAGGATCAGACGCTCACCGCCGGCGAGCACAAGGATGCCGGATCGCCATTGCGGCCCATGACCGGCGAGGAACGCGCCCAGATCCAGTCGATCCTCGACGACCTCCACGACCGCTTCAAGGCCGTCGTGGCCGCGGGCCGGAGTGCGCTGGACGCCCAACAAATCGCGGCCCTGGCTGACGGACGCGTCTTCAGTGCGGTCCAGGCCCAGGCGAACGGGCTCGTCGATGGAATCGGCTATCTACAGGACGCCGTCGCCGAGATCGAGCGCCGCGCCGGGCTCGAGTCATCGCGGGTCGTCACCTATCACCGTCCGACCGAATGGAGGC
>JACZXC010000336.1 GCA_022571825.1 Myxococcales bacterium
GGGCAGCAGCGCCGCCTGCCCTCCGGCCGCCTGGATCTTCTCCAGGGTCTCCTGCGCCGCGTCGCTGCGTTCCCGGTAGTTGATCGCCACCGAGAATCCTTCCTCGGCAAGCCTCACGGCGATGGCGCGACCGATCCCGCGGCTGGCTCCGGTGATCAGCACCCTTCGACTCATGGTCGGCTCCGGAGAGCCTCGCCGGGCTCGGGAACGAAGCAGTTGATCCGGCCTTCCGCCAGGAGGGCCCCCGTGGCGGAATCCTCCAGGGAGCAGGCGAAGGAGACCATGCCTCGGGCCTTGCCCCTTATCCGAGTCGCTTTCACCGCAAGGGTCTGGCCGGGGCGAAAGCGCGCAGTATGGAAGCTGACGCACCTGGAGCCGAGCAGGAAGCCCACCTGGGGAGGCTCGCCCGCGGCGCGGCCGATCAGACCCGCGTGGGCCGCGATGCACTGCGCCATGTACTCGAGTCCGATCCAGGCGGCGACGCTGCCGTCGCGATCCCGCAGCAGCGTCTGCTGGTCGATCTCCACGGTGCACACGGTCTCGTCCTCCCGATGGCTTAGGACCCTGGAGAGTAGAACCATCGACCCGGCGTGCGGAACGATCTCTGCCACTGCCGGAAAGTCAGGTCGAGACGTCGGCGTCATCCTCGTTCCAGAACTCATAGAAGTTGAACCATTGATAGGGAGCGAGCAGGCAATAGCTCGCCAGCCGGTCCGCGTACAACTGGCAATACTCTCCCACCGCTTCGGAACGTCGATCGCGCGGGAGATGGACCCGATCGGCGAAGCGCTCCACGTGGATCTCGTAGCTGCGCTCGCCCGTGCGCAGCGCTGTCATCAGCAGCACCGGGCAGTCCAACAATCCCGCCAGGATCATTGGCCCATGGGGAAGGGCCACGATTCCCCCCAGGAACTTCACCCGCGAGACGCGCTCGCTGTCGTTAGGGGGCACGCGGTCCGCCAGGATCGCGACGACTTCTCCACGCTCGATACAGGCCTTCGCTTCGAGCAGGTGCTGGACGGACCCCGGCTGAATCTCGACGATCCGAACCCGCGAGTTCCCCTCGGACTCCGGTCCGTCCAGGCGCGCGAAGACCGCATTGATGCGGGCGGCGTGTCGCGTGAACATCAGCACGTGAACGTCGACGGGCGACGTCGCCGCCAGAAGCCGCATGGCATCGAAGCTCCCGAGATGCGAACCCAGGATGAGGGCTCCCCGCTTGTCCCGGGCCACCCGCTCGAGATGCTCATTCCCCCGCACCGTGAACTCGAAAGCCCCGCGGTCGCTCAGCCAGAATCCAACCCGGTCGAGAATGGTGAGACCGAACTCGAGGTAGTGCCGAAACACGTGTCGGGCGCTGGGCGGGGCGCCCAGGGCCCGCCCCCCCTCCGGGGTCGCGTAGAGGTGGTTCAAATAGCTGCGCGAGGCCCTGCGCCCCGCGGCATCGGTCAAGAAGAAGTAGGTCACGATCGGGTAGACCAGCACGCGCGCGATCGCGCGGCCGAGGTGGCGGTACAACCAGACCATCGTCAGGATGCCAAGGCTCGAGCCCCGCTCCCGCCGCACGTGCCAGGCGGCGCGATCCCTCATCCCCCTCATCGAAGCCGTCGCGTGAGAAGGCCAGGAGACCGCGGCAGCATCCCGAAGAACAGTCGGGTGTGCAGCCACGAGATCCGGAGATTGTCCCAGAACGGATCGAAGTGGGAGATTCCATTGGGAAAATACCGGACCCGCGTCGGAACGTTCACGACCGGCAGCCCGGCCCACAGGAGTCGCACGACGATCTCCGGGTCGAAGTCCATCCGGGTACCGCAGGGAACACGGTTCAGCAGCCGCAAGGTCGGCGTCAGGGGAAGACAGCGAAGGCCGCACAGGGGATCGCCGATCTCGAGAGAGCAGGTCTCCACATGCACCCAGAAGCGCGACAGCGAATGCCCGAAGCGCCGCAACCGCGGCGCGTCGCGGCCGAAGATGGGGACGCCCAGCACCAGCGCGTCGGGCCTGCGTCGGGCGGCGCACAGCATGGCGGGCACGTCCCGGGGGTCGTGCTGTCCGTCCGCGTCCAGCTGCACGACGTGTGAGAATCCCGACCGCGCCGCCAGCCGGTATCCGAGTCGCAGGGCCTCGCCGCGGCCACCGTTTTGTTCGCGCCGCTCGACGTGGACCCAGGGGAAGCGGGCCTCCAGGTCGTCCAGGACCGTTGCAGTCTGGTCGTCACTCCCATCATCGACGATGAAGCAGGGGAGTCCGAGGGGCGCCAACGCCTGGACGACACGGTCGATGGTGGCACCATGATTGTAGATCGGAATCAGGAGGCAGGGCTTCAAGGTCGATTCTCCCCCCCCTCCTCGATGACCAGGCGTCCGAGGGCGAAGACCGAACCGCCGTCCTCGAGGGAGAAGCGGAACCGAGCGCCTTCATGGAGCTCCAGCCTCAGATCGAGGCTCTGGCCCGGGTGGATCGGTCTCTTGAACTTCAGACCTTCGATCCGCAGGAGGCGGGGAGTGGCTCCGATCCACCGTGCCACGAGCCTCATCACCCAGTCGATCTGCAGGACACCCGGCACGATCCGCTGAACGGGGAAATGACCGGGCCAGCAGGCCAGGTCCGACGGCACGTGCAACCTTTGCTCCCAGGACCGGGCGTCCCTGCGCTCCGAGACGATCTCGGGTTGCAAGCGCGCGTCTCGAACCGCGCCGGGCTCCGATCCTCGCTTCCTCTCGCCCATCGCCGGTCGCATCGGCCCGCGCCGCAATTTACAGCGACCTGGGGGGAAAGATGCGCTGGAAGAGGAGATCCGTGGGAGCCCCGACGTAGCGCCGGAAGCGCCATTGCCGATAGACGAATTCGGACAGAAACAGGATCCCCATCAGCAGGTATGCGACGAGACCGGTATACAACACCCACCCTTCGAGGTTTCCCGACAGGGCCAGCCCCAGCGCCAGGCTTCCATTGAGCAGGAAGAAACCGCACCAGAGAGACGTGATCCTGCGACAGTATCGAACTTCGTCCCAGGAGAGAGCCTCTTCTCGCTGAACTCTCGCGAACGATTCGACGATCGACTCCCCGCGGACCAGCGACCGGGCGAAAGTGAACAGCAGCGCGAAGCTGACGATGGCGGGAGTCGCGAGCAGACTCCTTGGGTCGTTCCACGCCGCCGACGCGAGCATGGCCGCGGCAATCGCCAGCGCCGGGAGTCGGAAAGCGCGGGCATAGCCGCGAAGGCTGGAGGGCGAGGTGATCGCGAGCCGCACCAGCAGTACCAGGAGCATGCAGATGGCGGCCGTGCGCGGCTCCATCACGGCCAGCGCGAGGTAGATCAGGCCCGGATAGGCCAGAAACAGGATTACCCTGAGAACTGCCATGGGAGGTGGAGCCCTAGTCTTCGCCGAGCTTGCGGTGAATCAGGTCGACGATGTCCTGGACGACCCTGATCTCTCTGAGTTCCTCTTCGGCCAGATCCAATCCCGTCTCTTCTTCGAGACCCACCGCGAGATCGATCGCGTCGATGCTGTCGAGGTCGAGATCGTCGATCAGGTGCGCCGTCGGGTAGATCTGGCTCGAGTCGAATTCGAAGGATCGCACCAGAACCTCGGTCACTCGAGCGAGAATCTCTTCCTTGGACACTCCTCACCACCTCACTTCGTTCGGCTCTCCACCACGTACGCTGCAAGGTTTCGAACCGATGCGAGCCGTTCCCGGTTCAGGTCGGCGTCATCGTCGATCACGACTCCATAGTGTTCTTCGAGCGCCACCGCGATTTCGAGCGCGTCGATCGAATCAAGCCCGAGACCCTCCACGAAGAGTGGCTCGGTGCTGACGATGTCGTCCGGGCTGATGTCCTCGAGGAGCAAGGTATCGACGATCAACTTCTTGATCTCCGCCTCGAGGTGGTCAAGTCTCTCCATGGAGTACTTCCGCGTCGAAATA
>JACZXC010000337.1 GCA_022571825.1 Myxococcales bacterium
TCGAGCAGGTCGAGCACGACTTCGACCGCTCGCCCTGCCGAATCCTGGTCAGTGGCCGAACCCGCGGCTACCTGGACGGGCGCTATCGGAGCGAATCGCTGGGTAGTTTTTCGCTCAAGGGGAAGGGGAACGAGGTTTCGGTCTATCGCATCACGGAAGGAGACCACGATCGCCCCGGGTGGACCCGGCGAAGGGCTTGACCCGACGTCGATTTGGAGCGCGCGCCCCCGGACAGGACGGTGAGCGCGGGGCGTCAGCGGCCCGCGAGATACTTCGCCAGGAAGTCGCGGCGGAAGTTCTCGAAGCCATCTTCGACGATCGCGGCCCGCGCTTCCCGTACCAGCCGCTGGTAGAAGTGCAGGTTGTGGATCGAGGCGAGAATCGCCGAGAGGATTTCGTTGGCTGCGAACAGATGGTGCAGGTAAGCACGCGAGAAACCGCCGGTGCACGCGTGGCAGTCGCAGGAGGGATCGATCGGATAGGCGTCGCGGCGATAGCGGCGGTTCGTCAGCCGGATGCGACCGCGAACTGTGAAGACGGTGGCACTGCGCGCGTAGCGTGTCGGGATGACGCAATCGAAGAGGTCGATGCCGAGCCCGATGGCGGCGAGCAGATCCTCGGGCAGACCCACACCCATCAGGTAGCGGGGCTTGTCCTCGGGTAGAAAGGGCGTGGTGTGCTCGGTCACCCGACACAGCAGATCGTGCCCCTCTCCCACGGAGACGCCACCGATCGCGTAGCCGGGGAGGTTCATGGCGGCGAGTGACTCGGCGCAGCTCTTTCGAAGATCCAGGTAGGTACTTCCCTGAACGATTCCGAACAGCGCTTGCCGTTCTGGAAACGCGTGGGCCTTCATGCAGCGCTCCATCCAGCCGAGGGTCCGTCGCACGCCGGTGCGAGCGAGCCGTTCATCGGCGGGAAACGGAGTGCACTCGTCGAAGGCCATGATGATGTCTGCGCCCAGGGCGTTCTGGATCTCGATGGACCGCTCGGGCGTCAGCTCCAGGGAAGAGCCGTCGATCTCGTTGCGGAAGCGGACCCCCCGGTCGCTGATCTGCTTGCGAGGCAGGGAGAAGACCTGAAATCCGCCACTATCGGTGAGGATGGGTCCCTCCCAGGCGATGAAGCGGTGAAGTCCGCCCAGCTTCTCGATTGGGCCCTCCCCGGGGCGGAGGGTCAGGTGGTAGGTGTTCGCGAGAATCATCTCGCTCCCCGTCTCTCGCACCTGGGACGGGGTCATGGCCTTGACGGCGCCGTGGGTGCCGACGGGCATGAACGCCGGGGTTCGGACCGGGCCGTGGGGGGTACGCAGGGTTCCGGCCCGCGCTCCCTGGGATCTGGCCTCGAGGTGGTAGTGGAATCCGGAACTCGACTCGCGCATCGCGGCGGGTCGCGGCTACCGATAAGTTCGACGTTCTCCGGAGCTGCTGCGGAGTCGGCTGCGGCGGTGCTTTGCTTTCAGCTTCGCACGATACCGGGCGGTTTTTCCGCGCTTTCGGTGGGGAAGGGGTTGGGCCTTCTTCACAGACTCTCCGGACAGATCGCGGGGGAGCCGGATCGTAGGGGAGCGCTCCCGGGAAGTCCATGCCGGCTATGATCTGCGCCGAGGAGACCCCATGGGCCCTGCCAATCCCACGGCGCGCATGGCGGATTTCGACCTCACTCCCGAACAACGCATCGTGCGGCAGACCGTTCGCGAGTTCGCCGAGCGCGAGATCCTGCCTCACGTCGAGCGCTACGAGCGGGAGGAGAAGTACCCGCTGGATCTGATCCAGAAGCTCGTGCCCCTCGGGTTGATCGCGCCGATGATCCCCCAGGAATACGGGGGCTCGTTTCTGGACGTCGTCAGCTACGGCGTGATTTGCGAGGAGCTGGCGCGGGTGGATTGGGTGGTAGCGTCGGTCGTGTCGGTGACGAATTCGCTGGTGGGTGGATCCATTGTTCGCCGCGGCACCGAGGCCCAGAAGCAGCGCTGGCTTCCGCCCATGGCCCGGGGCGAGATTCTGACCTCGGCGTGCCTCACCGAACCGGGCTGCGGCACCGACCTGGCGAGCATGCGAACGACCGCCGAAAAGGTGGCGGGCGGCTATCGACTCCGCGGCACCAAGGTCTTCATCTCCCACGCCGCTCACGCGGGCCTGTTCTTCGTGGCCGCCACCCTCGACCCCTCGAAGCGGCACCGGGGCGTCACCACCTTCCTCGTCGATCCCCGCAGCGAGGGAATCGGCATCGGCGAGTTTCCCATGCGGACCCTCAAGCGGGACAATCTGGCAGAGGTGCACTTCGACGACGTCTTCGTGCCCGACGATGGATTGCTCGGCGAAGAGGGCGGCGGTTTTCCCGTGCTCGGCAGCGCCCTGGATATGGGGCGCTACTCCGTCGCGGCGCGCTGTGTCGGGCAGGCCCAGCGCTGCGTCGAGCTGGCCTTGGCTTATGCCGGCGAGCGCGAGGCGTTCGGCCAGAAAATAGGCGAATTCCAGATGATTCAGAGCAAGATTGCAGACATGATCTGCCGCACCGAGAGTGCGCGTGGCCTGGTCTATCGGCTGGGCCGCATGAAGGACGCCGGAGTCGAGCGCGCCAGCATGGAAGCATCGATGGCGAAGCTCGTCGCCAGCGAGGCGGCGATGAGCAACGCCCTGGATGCGGTGCAGATCCACGGAGGGTATGGACTCTCGGCGGAGTACGAAGTCGGTCGGTTGCTGCTCGAAGCCAAGGCCCTGGAGTTCGGCGAGGGCACGAGCGAGCTTCACCGAAAACTCATCGCCGAGTTCGCCCTCGGTCTTCGAAAGCAATGAACCGGGCTGCGGAATCGGCGAACCGGGCCGCGGAATCGGCGAACCGGGCTGCGGAATCGGCGAACCGGGTCGCGGAATGAGCGAACAAAAAATTCCGTCGAGATCCGAGGCGCGCCGAGAGCTACTCGAGCTCATCCTCCGAGTTTCGTACCGCCGCGAGCGGGTCGTCCTGTCGAGCGGAAAGCCGAGCGACTTCTATCTCGACCTGCGTCAGACCCTGATGCGCCCGCGGGGGGTGTTTCTGGCGGGGACCCTAGTGCTCGAGCGTCTGCTCTCGGGTCCGCCGGTGGATGCGGTGGGGGGAATGGCCGTGGGTGCGGTCCCGTTGGTGACGGCCGTGCTGGCGGCGTCTGCCGCGCGGGATCCGGACACTCCTCTGCTCGGGTTCTTCGTGCGCAAGGAAGCGAAGCGCCACGGACTGGGCAAACAGATCGAGGGAGGCTTCAGCGCGGGCCAGACCGTCGCCCTCCTCGAGGATACGGTGACCACCGGTGGATCCACCCTCGAGGCACTTCGCGTCGTGGAGAGCGCCGGGGGAAAGGTGACCCGCGTCCTGTGTCTGATCGACCGAGGAGAGGAAGCTGCCAAAGCCTTCGGCGCTCACGGTATTGTTCTGGAATCTCTCTTCGGCCGCGGGGATCTGCCGGAGTGAGCCGATGACGCCCGATCCGAAAGTCCTGTACTGGACCGGTGCTCTCGTGAACTTTTTTGCGGTCGTCGTGTTTGCGTTGCTGGGAGTGCGCCGCATTCGCGCTGGAGCGGTTCGGGCCCACCGTCGATTCATGGTCACCGCCGCGAGCCTCGTCGGCCTGTTCCTGGTGTCGTATCTGCTGAAGGTGTCTTTCCTGGGCAAGGAGGATCTGAGTCTCTGGAGCGCGGGCCGAGTCACCGTCCTCTACTTGCACGAAACCTGCATTCTGATCATGCTTCTGGCGGGAGCGACCGCTGGTACCCATGCTTATCGCTTCCGCCGGAGTCTCCCCGCCGACTCTATTCTCCCGCCGGGAGTCGCGGGGCGTCGGGAGCGGCGTTGGCATCGAAGGGCGGGATGGACGGCGGTGGTCGCGAGCGCTCTGGCCTTGGTCACAGCCGGATTCGTCCTGATGGGTATGTACACAGTGAGGATCTTG
>JACZXC010000338.1 GCA_022571825.1 Myxococcales bacterium
TCTTGATCGGCGTCTTTCTCGCGCTTCCGGCGCCGGCGCTGGTCATCGACTCGCTGGCGGTCAACTCCACCCCGCCCGCCGACGACCCCGGCTTCGACAACGTCGGGAGGCGCAACGTGGAAACCGGCGTCTACCTCGGCTACGGCTGGGTGATCACGGCCAAGCACGTGCCCGTGGGCGACGTGATTTTCGACGGGGTCACCCACGCCCTCGTCCCGGGATCCGAGATCGCAATCGCACACGACGTCTCGAACGACGCAGACCTTCGGATCTTCCGAATCACACCCTGGCCCGATCTGCCGCCGCTGCGCATCCGCTCGGACCCGCTGCCGGACCCGGCGATCGTCACCACCGACGTCGTCATGATCGGGTTCGGCTGGGCCGCAGGGGATCCGATCACCGTACACCCGAAACCACCTAACCCCGATGGCTACTTGTGGGGCAGCCCCAAGATCATCCGCTGGGGGACCAACCAGATCGAGTCCCTGCTGTTCGTCAGCTCCGCCAGCACCCAGTCCTTCGCCACGGAGTTCGACCGGGACTTCCCCACTCCCCATGAGTGTCAGGCCGCGAACGGCGACTCGGGGGGCGCGGTATTCGTCAAGAACGCGGGCGTCTGGGAGCTGGCCGGGATCATGTTCGGCCGGAGGGGGAGCGTGCCGAGCGCCGCGATCTACGCCGACAAGACCTTCGCAGCGGATCTCTCCCACCCCGACTATCGGGATCAGATCGTGTCGGTCGTGTTTCCAGCCCAGCGAAGACCAACCGCCGAGGACGCGCACCGTCTCGACGTCGTCTGGACGGCCACTGGTCCGGGCCCCGCGGTGCGGATAGAATCGGCCGTCAGCCGGTTCGGGTTTGCTGCGTGCCCACGGGCAAGTAGGGGACCGACGGAACAGGTGGAATTGGCGGGGTGAGGCGAAAACCGCAATGATTCCGGCGGCCTTTGGAGCCGCCATCTGCAGGTTCGAATCCTGCCGCCCCAACCAATCGAATCGACCCCGGCGGATCGAGGCACCGATGCAGCGGATGAGGCTCTTCTCGGGAAATTCCAACATCGCTCTCGCCGAGTCGGTTGCGTCCCATCTCGGCGTCGAGCTCGGCAGGGTCGAGGTGGGAACCTTCAGCGATGGGGAGGTCTCCGTCGAGATCCGCGAGAACGTGCGCGGCCTCGACTGCTTCGTCATGCAGTCGACCAGCTCGCCCGCCAATACCCACCTGATGGAGCTGCTGATCATGATCGATGCGCTCCGGCGGTCTTCGGCCCGGCGCATCACCGCGGTGATTCCCTATTACGGCTACGCCCGCCAGGATCGCAAGGTGGCTCCGCGAGCGCCGATCACGGCGAAGCTGGTGGCCGATCTGATCTGCACCGCCGGGACCGACCGCGTGCTTTGCATCGACCTGCACGCGGGGCAGATCCAGGGCTTCTTCAACATCCCGGTCGACAACCTGTTCGCCACGCCGGTGCTCCTGGATGTGATTCGCCGCCGCTACGGCGATGGCGTGGTCATCATCTCGCCCGACGCGGGCGGCGTCGAGCGCTCTCGCGCCTACGCCAAGCGCCTGGGCGTCAACCTCGCGATCATCGACAAACGTCGCGAGGCCGCCAACGTCTCCGAGGTGATGAATATCGTCGGCGACGTGAAGGACAGGACCTGCGTGATCGTCGACGACATCGTCGATACGGCGGGAACCCTGGCGGAGTCGGCGATTGCGCTGGAACGGGAGGGCGCCGAGGCCGTCGCCGCTGTCATCACCCACCCGGTACTTTCGGGGCCGGCCATCAAGCGCATTTTGGAGTCGCCCCTCCACGAGATGGTGGTGACGGACAGCATCCCCTTGAGCCCCGACGCGCGTGACTGTGACAAGCTGCACGTCGTGTCCATCGCCCCGCTGCTCAGCGAGGCGATTCGCCGAATCAACAATGAAGAGAGCGTGAGCTCACTGTTCATCTGATCGAGATCGAGGAGAGAGCCGTGGCTGAGAACGAGCTTGCCGTCGAAGTTCGTGAGGGAACGGGAAAGGGTCCGGCTCGGAGGCTTCGCGCCGCCGGCCGGATTCCCGCGGTCTGTTACGGGCGGGACGCGACACCCTTGGGGATCAGCCTGGATCCCAGCGCCCTGGATCGCCTGCTGAAGACGAGCACGGCGGGCATGAACACCCTGATCGAGCTGCAGATCGAGGGCGGGGGGGAGTACCACGGAAAGCCCATGCTGGTGAAGGAGTTGCAGCGTAATCCGATCTCGGGTCGAATCCTTCATGCGGATCTGTACGCGGTGAATCTACAGGAGGCGATCCAGGTGTCGGTGCCGATTCACCTGGAGGGAACCCCCGAAGGCGTGAAGACAGGGGGGATCCTGGACCAGACCCTGCGCGAAATCGAGCTCGAGTGCATGCCCCAGGCGATACCCGAGGAGGTTCGCCTGGATGTTAGCGAGCTCATGATCGGCCAGTCATTGCATGTCCGCGATCTGCTCTTGCCCGAGGGCACCACGCTCCTTTCCGATCTGGATCTCGCGGTCGTTTCCGTCGGCAGCCCGGCCGTCGCGGAAGAGCCGGAGGCCGAAGCGGCCGAGGGCGAGCTGGTCGCCGAAGGCGAAGCCGCGCCGGAAGCCGGTGGCGAGGCCGACGCCGGCGCCGAGTCTGGGACGATGAAGGGCGACGAGTAGCGTCGCAGCTCCGGTGAAACTCGTCGTCGGTCTCGGGAACCCGGGGCGCCGATACGCCGCGACACGCCACAATGTGGGATTCCGCATCGTCGAGTGCTTCGCGGAGCAGCGTGGCATCGCCCTCGCCACCCCGAAGTTCGACGGCCGTTTCGGACGCGGCCAGATTCGCCTTCCCGGCGGAGAAGCGCTGGACGTCGGCGTTCTCGAGCCGCAGACATACATGAACACCTCCGGAGGATCGGTCTGCGAGGCCCTCCGCTTCCTACCCATCGAGGATCCGAAGCGGGACCTTCTCGTGGTCTTCGACGACGTCGACCTGCCCTTCGGCCGCTTGCGAATCCGGCCGAGGGGGGGCGCCGCGGGGCACAAGGGGCTGGAAAACGTGATCGAGCGACTGGGCCACAGCGATTTCGCCCGGCTGCGTTTCGGTGTGGGACGCCCGATCTCCGCGATGGACACCGCCGACCATGTCCTCCAACGTTTCGGTGCCGACGAGGAGAGGGTCCTCGCCGATCGGTTGGTCGACGCGGCGGAAGCCCTCGGAACTATCCTCGTCGAGGGTCTCCCCGTGGCGATGAATCGCTACAACCGGGACCCCGTCGCCTCGAATGGTCTCGAAGGAAGCGACGCGCGGGATTAGCGTGAAGTCGCGCGGGATCGGAAGCGTGCAGCAACCAGGAGCGGCGGTCGGAACATGAGCGGAGAGAAGCCGGTCCGGGTCGTCAGCATCCTTCAGGAGTTCTCGATCCCGCTGCTGGTCGGCGCCGCGGTGGCCCTGCTGGCCGCGAACCTGGCGAACGACGGGTATCGGGCCGTGCTGCACTGGATGCCCTTCGGCCCCGTGTTCCTGATCGGGCACCAGGTCACCCTGCATTTCCTGGTCAACGACATCTTCATGGTCTTCTTCTTTGCGATCGCGACCAAGGAGATCACCGAGGGGTGTTTGCCGGGGGGCAGCCTGAATCCACTTCGAAAGGCGATCAATCCCCTGATGGCGACGGTGGGGGGTGTCGTCGCGCCGGTCTTGGTCTTCTTTCTCGGGCTGTGGCTTCTGTTCGAGTCGGGCGTCTACGACCGCGAGGTCGACGATTGGTCCCTTCTCGCCCGCGGGTGGGGAGTGCCCACCGCCACGGATATCGCGCTGGCGTGGTTGGTGGCGCGGACGATCTTCGGAAGGGGCCACCCCGCCGTCAACTTCCTGCTGCTGTTGGCGGTGGCCGATGACGCGATCGGCCTGGTGATCATCGCGGTCTTC
>JACZXC010000339.1 GCA_022571825.1 Myxococcales bacterium
GCCGCCAGGGCCAGGCGCAGGTCGCCTACGTGACGAGCCATGGGTCCCTGAACCTGGAAGAGCTGGACCGTGAAGCCCGGCTCGGCGGGCGCGAGGGCCGACGCCTGGGCGACCCGGCCGAGGGTGGGCCGGAGGGCCGCCGTGCCACAGAATTGCGACGGAATCCG
Organism: Myxococcales bacterium; assembly: GCA_022571825.1. Classification (GTDB taxonomy): domain Bacteria; phylum Myxococcota_A; class UBA9160; order UBA9160; family SMWR01; genus JACZXC01. The sequence continues at coordinate 168 of JACZXC010000339.1, forward strand.
CAGGGATCCGCCGTAGTCGTTGCCGTTGCCCAGGGGCGTCATGCCGGTGGCGAGAGCGACGGCGTCACCACCGCTGGAGCCACCGGGGGTGCGGCGAGGGTCCCACGGGTTGCGCGTGGGCCCGTGGAGCGCGTTGTCCGTGTGCCAGCGCAGACCGAAGTCCGGAAGGTTCGTGCGACCGATCGGGATCGCGCCGGCCCGGCGGAGCTGGGACACATGGGGGGCGTCGATGGAAGGGACGGCGTCCTTCATGGCGACGACGCCCTGGGTCGTGGCCGAGCCGGCGACATCGAGGTTCTCTTTGACGGTCATGGGAACTCCATGGAGGGGTCCCACGTCGTCTCCGCGCGCGAGAGCCGCGTCGGCCTGATCGGCTTCGGCGAGGGCGCGATCCGCGAGGACGACGGTGATGGCATGGACCGCGTCATTCACGGCGGCGATCCGGTCGAGGTGCGCTTGCACCACTTCCCGGGCCGAGACGACGCGGCCTCGAATCGCCGACGCCAGGTCCGCGGCGCTCGATTTCCAGAGCTCGGTTTCCACGATGGGCCTCCAATGGCGAGGGGTTTGCGCTCGGGTCCGATTTCCCGGGTGTGGAGACTTCAGGGCATTCCCAGGATCGCGATGCCGCAGGTGGTGGGCGGGCCGCCGATGTTGTGACTGAGTGCTGTGGTGGCGTTCTTCACCTGGCGCTCGCCGGCGCGGCCCTGAAGCTGGAGCGTGTTCTCGTAGATCATGCGCACGCCGGTTGCCCCGGTGGGATGGCCGAAGCTCTTGAGGCCGCCGTCGGTATTGACCGGGAGCTCACCGGTGAGCTCGAAGGTTCCGGCCGCGATGTGGTCTTTGGCCTCGCCCTTCTTGCACAGCCCGAGATCCTCGTAGCTCAAGAGCTCGGTCATCGTGAAGCAATCGTGGAGCTGTACTACATCAAGTTCCCGAAAAGGCTCGGTAATTCCAGCTTGTTCGTAAGCTGCGCGGGCCGCGTAGATCGTGGGTTTCCAGGAGAGGAAATCGAAGTCCGGATCGCGCTGGGGGTGCTCGGCCACCGCGATCGATACCGCCTTCACGAGCACGAAGTCGTCTCGGAAGCTCTTGGCCCGGTCGCGTCGGGTGAGGATCGCGGCGGCGGCGCCATCGGACTGGGCCGCGCAGTCGAAGAGCCCGAAGGGCCAGGAGATGATCCGCGCCCGCAGTACGTCGTCGATACTGATCTCGCGCTTGAGCATGGACTTGGGCGCGAGAGTTCCGTTGTGGTGGTTCTTGACCGCGATTCGGGCGAGGTCTTCTCGGCCGGCGTCGTAGGTCTCGAAATAACGGGCGGCGCACAGCGAGAACCAGCCGGCGGGCGTGGCCGGGAGGCCGCGCACCCGGTCGAAGGAGACCGAAGGTCCCGAGACGCCCCGGTCCTTGGGCTTGTCGAAGCCCACGACGAGCACCGTGTCGTGCATGCCGCAGGCGACGGCGAAGACCCCGAAGCGGAAGGCGTCGGTTCCGGTCTGGCAATAGTCGGACACGATACTGATCGGCTTCCCGAAGAACTTGAGCGCCTCGGCGACCTCCGCGGTTCCGTCCCGGGGATAGACCGCGCCGCAGAAGATCGCGTCGATCTGCGCCTGGGGATCCTCGATCCCCGCGTCCGCATAGGCTTCATAGGCGGCATCGACGATCATGTCCTCGCGAGACCGGTCCCAGTTCTCTCCGAACTGGCACGCGCCCACGCCGACGATGGCGGTCTTGTCACGGATCGACTCGCTCATCAGGCCTCCTCCAGAATCGGGACAGCTTTCCAGAAATAGTTGGCCTTGCCACCCGCGTCGTGAATTTTTCGGAATTCGAACTCGACGGGCATGTCGAGCTTGACCTGGTCGGGCTTCGCGTTGGCCAGCTGCACCTGCACACGGCAGCCCTCGATCTCGGTCATCACCACAATCGTCGGAGGCTCGGCGGCGGGGAAGAAGTAGTCGAAGGTGAACGCGAGCACGCGCCCGGTTCGATCCGAGAGCCGGAAGGGCTCCCACTCGTCCTTCGTGTGGCAGCGATAGCAGACCCGCGGTTTTGGGAAGTGCACGAGGCCGCAGGAGCTGCAGCGCGCCCCGATGAAGCCGATGTCGGCGTCGCGCTCGCGGAAGCGGATCGTGGCGGAAAGGCCGAGGTCGGCGTTCTCTGACCACTCTTTGGGATCGAGCCGTCGCGAGCGCAGGTACGCATCGTAATTGCCGAGTGGGCGCCGCCGGGCCAGGTGATTCGCGACCCCGCGCCGCGGTCCCAGTTTTTCGATGTGCTCGGTCACCTCGAGAGAAAGCGCCTGTGCGCCGTCTCCGTAGCTCGCCACCAACAGCCGGTCGCCGGGCTGGGCTTGTTCCAGCGCGGCGACCAACAGCATGGGTGCGAAGGCGGTGCCCGTGTTTCCCATCGTCCCGAAAAATCCGTCCTGGAGTTGCTCGGGCGCCAGCCCCAGTTGCCGGGCCACGCCACCCAGACTGCGCGCGTCGGGGGCGTAGAGCGCGGCGCGAGAGTAGTCCGATGCCCCCCGTCCGGTTTTTCGAAACAGGCCCTGCACGGCTTCGACGAGATTCGGCGTGTAGCCCTCGGACACGACGAATCGATCTTCCCAGCTGTGGGTGAAGGCCTCACCGTCGGTGCGCCACAGGTCCTGCAGCTCGTCGGTCACCGCGTAGCTGGCTTCGATGGTTGCGACGGGGTGTGCGTCGGATACCAGGAAGGCCGCCGCGCCGTCGCCGAGCTTCGATTCGAGGGCGCTCCGGGGCGTCCCCATCCGGCAGTCGCTGGCGATGACGAGGACCTGCCGGGCCGAGCCGGCGGCGACGGCGTTGCTCGCGGCCTCGAGGGCCGCGGTCCCGGCGCGCAGGGAGCCCGAGAAATCCGTCGTATTCACGTCGCGGCGAAGATCCAGCGCCTTGGCGATCAGTGCCGCTCCCTGCTTTTCGCGGAGCGGGTAGGTCGTGGACGCGAACAGCACACCGTCGACCTCGGCGCGGTCGAATCCGGTGAGGCAGTCGACCGCCGCCGCCACCGCCATGGTGACGCTGTCCTCGTCGGTGTACGCCACGGCCTTCTCGGGGCCGCCGTCCACGACGGGACCGCCCGCGATCAGAGCCAGGGGAAGGCGCGTGAACGGGACGTAGGCGCCGTACGCAGCAATTCCGGTCATCCTGCTCCTCGCCGCCGCCCGATGGACGTGTGCCGGTGGCGCATTCAGGAAATAGCGCGACGGCCGCGAATCGCCCCCGATTGCGAGCGCTCGTTCTGCATGGCCTCGGACAGGGTCGCCGAGGCCCCAAAGTGTAGCGCGCGCTTGGCGGCGGCGAGGGCGTCGGGATCGCATTCGGCGGCGAGGGCGGCCATCTTGCGCGCTTCGGCCATGAGTCCCTCGGCGGGGACCACGCGGTTGACCAGACCGATCTCCGCGGCTTCCCCGGCTTCGATGACTCGGGCGGTGAGGATCAGCTCGAGGGCCTTTCCGAGTCCCACGATTTTCGGCAGCAGGTGGGTGCTCCCCAGGCCCGGGAGCATTCCGAGTTTCGTGAACGGTACGCTGAGGGTTGCGCCCTCGGCGGCGAGTCGAATATCGCAGGGGAGCGACATGGTGACCCCCACCCCGATGGCGGGACCGTTGATCGCCACGATCACGGGTTTGGGAAAGCTCGCCAGGTCCTGGGCGAACCCCCGGATGAAGTGCTCCTCCCCGACCGGCACCAGGTCCTCGCCCTTGGCCATCCTCGCCGCGTGCTCCT
>JACZXC010000340.1 GCA_022571825.1 Myxococcales bacterium
TTGGATGGCGTATACGTGGATCAAGGGTAGTCTCCGGGATCGCGGACGGGCCGCCGAGAACACGCACACGGGTTGCGTACTCCTTCCACAGGCCCCTAGACCTAGCCTACCCGAGTGTGCCTGTTTCATAAGGTTCCTGATGGGCGAAACGTCCGTGCCGACACCATGCCGTACGGGTCGGCCGGGGAGGATCTTCACGAGCCTACCCCGCTCGCTTTCGGCCGTTCGCGCCAAGACGCCGAACGGGGGGTTCAGCTCGGTGGATCCTGCCGGACCGCCACATAGTCGTCTCCGGGAATCTCCACCCGGAGCACCCGGTTTTGACTGTCCAGCCAGATTTCGTGGACGGCTCCGGCCAGGACCAGCTGAAGGCGCTGGGAATGGATCACGGCAACCCCACCATCGAGGACGCCCAGGTGTGGTTCTGCTCGGATGAGCACATCACGTTCGCGCCGGAGAGGCCGCTGGGCGTGGGCGATCGCGTCCGGGTGTGGCCGGCCCACGTCGATCCCACGGTGGCCTATCACGAGCGGCTGCACATCGTCTCGGGGGAGGAGGTCCTGGATACCTGGGAGGTCGATCTGCGCGGCTGGTAGGGCGTCTCGAGGTTCACCTCTCGCCCGGTTGCGCCGATAGGGCCCGCTGGTGGGCGACCGACGACCGATACCGCTGCTGGGGCGACTGGCCGTCCACTTCAAGATGATCACGATGGATCAGCTCGCGGAGATCACCCGCAGCCAGGCCCGCGGAGATCCGCGACGCATCGGCGACATCCTGGTCGAAGACGGCTTCATTACCCGCGAATACCTCGCCAAGCTGCTCAAGGCCCAGAAAGAGAGGGTCGCCCAGCAGCGAGCGAAGGCGGCCGCGCAGCCGAGTGGAGTCGAACCACAGGAACCGCAAGCCCGGAGGGCACGCGGCGAGAACGCAAGCCCGAAGGACGCGCAGCCAGACGGAGCCGAGCGGAGTCGGTCGGGCGAGCCGAGCGGAGTCGGGCCTTCGGAGCGCAAAGCGTTGGAGCCGCCGCGCAACCAGCCCGCAAGCCCGGAGGGCACGCAGCCAGAACGCAAGCCCGAGGGGCGCGCAGCGAGCGGCAAGGCCGAAGGCCGCGGGAGGCGACAGGCGGGCCCGTGCCAGGCCAGCCGACCGGAGTCGGTCGGGCAAGCCGAGCGAAGCTCAGAACAACCGACGGTCGCCGAGTTCCAGGGCGACCGGGTGCACCTCGAGAACGCCCGGGACGTGGATCGGGAAGCCCTGGACACGACGCTGCGCGACGCGGTGGAACGCGGAGCCAGCGACATCCATATCCACGCCGGCGACGCAATCCGACTGCGGATCGACGGGCGCATTGCCGAGACGGGGAGCGCCGCTCCCTCCGGAGCGTCCCTCGAGCGAATGGCCGTGGCCGGTCTCAGCCCCGAAGAGCATGCGCTGCTGGAAGAGCACGGCGAGATCGACTTTCGCTACCTGATCGACGGCGTCGCGCGGTTCCGCGCCAACGCCTATCGCCAGCAGCGCGGCGTCGACGTCGTGTTTCGAGCCATCTCCCTGAATCCACCGTCCTTGGAAGATCTCGGGCTCCCGCGCACCCTGGCCCGCTGCACCAGCCACCACCAGGGCCTGGTTCTAGTCACCGGTCCCGCCGGCTGCGGAAAGTCGTCGACCCTGGCCGCCCTGGTCGATCTGATCAACGAGGAGCGCAGGGAGCACATCCTCTCCATCGAGGATCCGATCGAGTTCGTACACCCCTCGAAGCGTTGCCTCGTGAACCAGCGCAGCGTGAAGCGCCACACCGAGTCCTTCGCACGCGCGCTGCGGGCCGCCCTGCGCGAGGACCCGGATGTGATCGTGATCGGCGAGCTGCGCGATCTCGAGTCGATCTCACTCGCGCTCACGGCAGCCGAGACGGGCCACCTGGTCCTCGCCACGCTGCACACGGAGAACGCGATTCGAACCATCAACCGGATCGTCGGGGCCTTCCCGTCGGATCAGCAGTCGCAGATCCGCAGCATGATTGCGGACTCACTGCGGACGGTGATCTCCCAGCGGCTGCTCCCGCGGGCCGATGGGGCGGGTCGCGTGGTCGCCCTCGAGACCCTCATCGTGACCAAGGCGGTGGCCAATCTCATCCGAGAGAACAAGACGTTTCAGATCCACTCCATCCTCCAGACCGGCGCTGCGCAGGGAATGGGGTTGCTGGATTACTCGATCCGGGACCACGTCAAGTCTGGTGTCGTCGAGCTGGAGGAGGCGCGGCGTTTTTGCCAGGACAGCAAGGTTCTGGCCGCCTGAAAGGAGGACCGTTGGCGCGGCTCGACGCTCTACTCGCCTCCCTGAGGGATCAGGGCGGATCCGACCTCCACCTGGTGGCGGGCTCCCCGCCGCGAATGCGCTGCCGCGGCTCGTTGGGTGTCGTGGAGGGTCAGTCCGAGATCAGCGACGAGTCTCTGCGAGCGATGATGCGGGAGATCGTCTCCGAGTCCCAATGGCGGACCTACCAGGGCGGCTGGGACCTCGACTTCGCCTACAGCGTGCCGGGTATGGCCCGTTTTCGCGGCAATTATCTATTCCAGGAGACCGGAGTCGCGGCGGTTTTTCGCATCATTCCCGACGAGATCCTGAGTCTCGAGGACCTCGAACTTCCCGCAGCGATCGCTTCGCTCACCCAGATCGAGAAAGGCCTGGTTCTGGTCACGGGGCCGACCGGATCGGGGAAGTCGACGACCCTCGCGGCGATCATCGACGCCATCAACCGGTCCCACGCCCGACACATCGTGACCATCGAAGATCCCGTCGAGTTCGTTCACTCGAACAGGAAATCGGTCCTCTCCCACCGGGAGGTCGGCGACCACACCCGGGGCTTCGACGCGGCGCTGCGGGCGGTGGTTCGCCAGGACGCCGACGTGATCTTGGTGGGGGAGATGCGCGACCGGCAGACCATCGCCCTCGCGATCACCGCCGCCGAGATGGGGCTCCTCGTATTCGGGACGCTCCACACCAACAGCGCCACGAAGACCGTCGACCGGATCATCGACGCGTTTCCGGCGGCGGAGCAGAATCAGGTGCGGATCAGCCTCTCGGAGTCACTGGCGGGTGTCGTGTCCCAGCTCCTGCTGCCCACCTCGGACGGGAAGGGGCGCTGTGCCGTTCACGAGATTCTGTTGCGCACTCAGGGGCTTCCCAACGTAATCCGCGAGGGCAACACTCCGATGCTCAACTCCATCATCCAGTCGGGAAAGGCCCTGGGGATGCAGAGCATGGACGACGCCCTGATGGCCTGTGTGAAGAACGGCAAGGTCCTGCCCGCGAATGCCTACGCCAAGGCCGCCGACAAGGCGAGGTTCGAGTCCCTGCTCCCCGAGGAAGAGAAGTCCGCCGCCTGAATTCTCGCCGGTCCCGTCCAGGGAGTCGCGAAATCGGCTCGCCGGTAGCCGGCTCGCCCCGGTATCATCGTCGGGTGCGCAGAGCTCTGCTGATCGCCTTGGGTCTCTCGTTGGCCGCGTCGCTGTTCGTGGGGCTTCACGGGTATCTGGCCCAGCGGCTCATCCTGGAGCCGGAGCTCCCAGATTCCTGGCGCAGTTTCCTGCTGGGCGGACTCGTCGCACTGGCCGCCAGCATCGCGCTGATGCCCCTGGCGGAGCGCCTGCTCCCGCCGCGGTGGTCGCGTTTCATCGCCTGGCCCGCGTCCCTGTGGATGGGTTTCATGTTTCTGCTTCTCATGCTGGTTGCGGCGTCGGATACGGTGATCTGGCTCTTCGGCGAGGCCGCGGTGGCGTTCGACGGCGCACAGCCCGAGGCTGACGTCGCGAACGTTCGCGCGTTGGCCGCGGTCGGAATCGCTCTGGTGGCGGGCGTCCCGGGGGTTCGCTCGGCG
>JACZXC010000341.1 GCA_022571825.1 Myxococcales bacterium
CGCTGCGCGCCCGGCGAGCTTGCGCTTCGACTTCGCTCGCCTTCGGCTCGCTGCGCGCCCGGCGGGCTTGCGCTTCGACTTCGCTCGCCTTCGGCTCGCTCCGCGCCCGGCGAGCTCGCGCTTCGACTTCGCTCGCCTTCGGCTCGCTCCGCGCCCGGCGGGCTTGCGCTTCGACTTCGCTCGCCTTCGGCTCGCTCCGCGCCCGGCGGGCTTGCGATGCGCGGCGGAGAGGCCGCCTTGGCCACCCAATCGGCCCAGAGCCGCCCGGCATCGGCTGCGGGCTCCAGATCGTCGTCGAACAGGAAACCCATGCTCTCGGCGAAGCCGACCGCGGTATCGAGGAGCCCGGCGGCATCGTTGGACTCTCTCGAAATCGGATCCGACCAGAAGAAGACCGCCTGATCGGTTCGCATCGAGCGAATCGCGACCACGAGGCGACACCCGTAGGCAGGCCCCTGAACGACTGCGACCACCCCCATCGCCGGCCCCAGCGGGAGTTCGTCGATGGCGAGGACCGGCTTGTTCAGCGACAAACGGAGGGCCTCGAGCTGGGTCGTTGCCGGATCCGGAGCCGATTGCGCCGAGAAGAACATGAGCGGGGTATCGGAACCCGGGCGCCCCTTCTTGAGGCTCATTTGAGTGCAGGGGGACGGGCGAAGGCCTTGACCCCACTCACCGTTTCGAGGCCAGGGATCGAGCCGCGGTGCTCGCTGAGGGGTTTCGCCATCTCCGGTGACCGATACACTCATAGGAGCTCGGGGAACGAGGCTGGAGAAGAGACCCCCATGCGAAGCAAGCCGGTCGAGACGATCGACCGTATCGCCATCCGGTTCACCGGTGATTCCGGCGACGGGATGCAGCTCACCGGAACCAAGTTCACTGAAGCCACGGCCCTCGCGGGCAACGATCTGTCGACGCTCCCGGACTATCCCGCCGAGATTCGGGCACCGGCCGGAACCCTCGCCGGCGTCTCGGGCTTCCAGATCCAGTTCTCGTCCGCGAACATTCGCACTCCCGCCGACCAGCCCGACGTTCTGATCGCGTTCAATCCAGCCGCGCTGCACGCCAACGTCGAGGACGTGGCCCCCGGCGGGATGGTCATCATCAACAGCGACGCATTCTCGAAAAAGAGCCTCCTGCGGGCGGGATACGACGAGGATCCGCTTCCCTCCATCCGTGAGCGTTTCCGGCTGGTCGAGATCCCGCTCACCAAGCTGAATCGAGCAGCCCTCACGGATCTAGACCTGAGTCCGCGCGACACCGACCGCTGTAAGAACTTCTTCGCCCTGGGAATCTTGTGCTGGCTCTACGACCGGCCGATGGAACCAACGGAGCGGTGGCTGAAGACCCGCTTCCGAGGCGCATTGCTCACGGCGAACCTGCGGGTCCTCCGCGCTGGTCACGCGTTCGGCGAAACGACCGAACTCTTTCCGGTGTCCTACACGGTGCCCCCGGCCAAAATCGAGCCTGGCTCCTACCGAAACATCACCGGCAACACGGCCCTGGCCTGGGGAATCATCGCCGCGGGACAGCTGATGGATTGTCCGGTCTTCCTGGGGGCCTACCCCATTACACCGGCCAGCGACGTCCTCCACGAAGTCGCTCGCCACAAGAATTTCGGGGTCAAGACCTTCCAGGCCGAGGACGAGATCGCTGCGATGAGCGCTGCGATCGGTGCCTCCTTCGCCGGAACCCTGAGCGCGTGCACGACCAGCGGGCCGGGATTCGTTCTCAAACAGGAGGCACTCGGTCTGGCTGTCATGGCCGAGCTTCCCGTGGTGATTTTCGACATCCAGCGGGCGGGTCCCTCGACGGGCATGCCCACCAAGAACGAACAAGGCGACCTCCTGCTGGCGCTCTTCGGCCGGAACTCGGCGAGCCCGATTCCGGTCCTCGCGCCCTGCACGCCGGGGGACTGCTTCCACACCGCACTCGAGGCATTTCGCCTGGCCGTTCGCTACATGACCCCGGTCGTCGTTCTCTCCGATTCGTACCTGGCAAATAGTGCCGAGCCCTGGTTGATCCCCGACGTCGAGTCGCTGGTGCGCCAGCCCGTCACCTTCCGTACCGATCCCGAGGGATTCCAGCCCTACAGCCGCGACGACGACCGGCTCGCGCGTCCCTGGGCCATCCCCGGCACCCCGGGACTGGAGCACCGCATCGGCGGACTCAACAAGGCGAACGTCACCGGAAACGTCTCCTACGACCCCCTGAATCACCAGGCGATGGTGAATCTGCGCGCCGAGAAGGTGGCGCGAATCGCGCGCGAGATTCCCCCGGTCGAGGTGAATGGTCCGGAACGGGGAGCGCTACTGTTGGTAGGCTGGGGCGGAACCCAGGGCGCGATCCTCACCGCCGTCGAAGAGGCGCGGGTCGACGGATTGGACGTGTCGAGTATTCATCTGCGCCATCTGAATCCGTTTCCGCCCAACCTGGGCGACGTGCTCGCGCGCTTCGAGAAGGTCATTGTTCCCGAGCTCAACGAGGGACAGCTCTGTCTCCTGCTCCGAGCGGAGTTCCTGATCCCGGCCGAATCCGTTTCCAAGGTCGAAGGACAGCCGTTCAAGGTCGCGGAGCTTCGGGCCCACATCGAATGCGCGCTGGACGACGAGGAGTAAACGTGCCGGAATCCACTGCGGTGCTGACAAAGAAGGACTTCACCTCCGACCAGGATGTCCGCTGGTGTCCCGGATGCGGAGACTACTCTGTGCTCGCGAACATTCAGCGGCTCTTGCCCACGCTGGGAGTTCCGCGCGAGAACTTCGTGTTCGTGTCGGGCATCGGGTGCTCGAGCCGATTCCCCTATTACATGAACACCTTCGGCTTCCACACCATTCACGGGCGGGCGCCTGCCTTCGCCACCGGGATCAAGGCGGCCCGGCCTGAGCTCTCGGTCTGGGTCGTCACGGGCGACGGGGACGGACTCTCCATCGGCGGGAATCACCTCCTGCACGCGATTCGCCGGAATGTCGATCTGCGGATTCTCTTGTTCAACAATCGCGTGTACGGATTGACGAAGGGGCAGTACTCGCCGACATCGCGGATCGGGATGCGCACCAAGTCGACTCCCGCTGGATCGATCGACCACCCCGTAGATCCGATCGCCTTCGCACTGGGATGTGGCGCCACCTTCGTGGCCCGCACCGTCGACGTGGATGCTCCCCATCTCCAGCAGATCCTTCGCCGCGCCCACGGCCACCCGGGCACCGCGTTCGTCGAAATCCTCCAGAACTGCCCAGTCTACAACGATGACGAGTGGATCGAGGTCGAGGATCGCAAGCAGCGCGCCGACGCTTCCCTCGTACTTCACGACGGAGAGCCTCTCGTCTACGGAAGCAAGAGCCACCGCCGAGGCATTCGCATCGAGAATGGAATTCCGTCGGTAGTCGAGCTCGCCGAGGAGGAGGACCCGATCGAGAAGGGCGTCGCCGTGCACCACGAGCGGCATCGGAGCCCCGCTTACGCTTTCGCGCTGGCGAGCCTGGGCCGCCCCGAGTTCCCCATTCCGGTGGGGGTGTTTCGAGCCGTGGAGACCGCAACCTACGAGAACCTGCTCGAGGAGCAGCAACGTCAAGCCATCGAGACCGACGGCGTCGGCGACCTGGCGACACTCCTTCAGTCCGGCGACACCTGGACCGTCGAGCAGTAGAGGGCTTGGCCCGCCGAGGCGCGGCCCGGCCGGGCTAGAGGCCGGGAACCCGCCTCGCCAAGGTCTCGCCGATCTCCGCGGGCGAACGGGCGACGGCCACACCCGCCTCCTCCAGGGCCTCGATCTTGTCGATGGCGCGACCCTGCCCGCCAGAGATGATCGCGCCGGCGTGACCCATGCGCTTGCCTGGAGGAGCGTTCTGGCCGGCGCT
>JACZXC010000342.1 GCA_022571825.1 Myxococcales bacterium
CGCCCCGGTCGTGCCGGGCCAAGCCGCCCGAGGGGCGGCCCCTTCTCCAGTTCGTCGCTTCGGCGAACTGCAAGCCGCCCGAAGGGCGGCCCCTTCTCCAGTTCGTCGCTTCGGCGAACTGCAAGCCGCCCGAAGGGCGGCCCCTAACTGCGGTTCGCGCCGTGTGGCAGGGGCTGGCCGTCGAGACCGGCGAGCAGGTTCTCGACGGCCAGGTCCGCCATGCGCGCTCGCGTCGAAACGCTCGCGCTCCCGATGTGGGGTGTCAAAATGACGTTGGGCGCCGCCAGCAACGGGTTGTCCGCGGCGATCGGCTCGTCGCGAAAGACATCGAAGGCCGCCCCTGCGAGATGGCCCGATCTCAAGCAGGCCGCGACGGCCGCCTCGTCGACGATGCCGCCGCGCGCCGTGTTCACCAGCACCGCGCCAGCCCGCATCCGAAGGACGGTGGCCCGGTCGATCAAGCCACGGGTGTCTGGCGTCAGGGCCAGGTGCAGCGTCACGAAGTCCGAGCGCTCGATCAGAGCGTCGAATTCGACCCTCTGTACGCCGTCGACCTCACGGCGTCTTCGAGACCATCCGAGCACGCGCATTCCGAAGCCGCGAGCCCGGGCCGCCACTGCTCTTCCGACCGCGCCGAGACCCACCACCCCCAGGGTGGCGCCGTGAACGTCCACTCCCAGGAAGCCCTCGGGATCCCAGCGATGGCCCCAGGTCCAACCACCCTCTCTCACGAAGCGGTCGGCGGCCACGACATGGCGGGCGGCGGCCAGGAGCAGCGCGAAACTGAAGTCGGCCGTCGTCTGGGCCAGCACGCCGGGCGTGTGACCGACGGGAATCCCCCGCGCCGTGGCAGCCACCAGATCGATGTGGTCCACGCCGACCGAGCAGCTCGAAATGACTCGCAGTCGAGGACAGCGCTCCAAAAACGCCGCGTCGACCCGATCCGTCAACAGGCAGAGCAGTCCGTCGGCGTCTTGAGCGCCGTTCAAGAGATCGGAGGGCTCGGGCGCCCCCGTGCCTTCCCAGACCGTGAGCTGCGCGCGCTCCGAAAGCCGCGCCAACGCATCTCCGGGAAGCCGGCGCGTCACGAAGACTTGGGGAAGGTCGCTCAAGCGGTCCTCGGCGTTTCGGGAGCCGCGGCGGGCGTTGCCAGCTTCCGATCCGCGGCAGTACGCGCCCCGGGACCCCCCATCTGGATGTCGCGTCGCCACTCCATAGGTCAGTAGGTAGACCAGCATGCATTCAAATCGCACTTGCCCCGGGAACACATGGGCACCCCCGGGGCCCACCTCACCGGGATACCAGGGTTTTCCATCACCAGCGCTTGACCCGGGGGGGGCAGCACCGGAATAATGGGCGCCTCTTTCGGGGAGCCTGAGCTCCCTGGGTGCAGGTCACTCAAACTCCCACGCGGCGATTGCCTCGAACCCGCGGGGAACCAAGGCCGAACCCGAACGACGACGAACCGATCGCGGATAATCGAGAGGACCCCCCATGGCCGCAGGCGACCACGCACCGCGTGAAACGAAAACCCTACAATTCGCGCGCTTCATCACACGCAATCGCTTTTGGGTCGCGCTCTTCCTGCTCTTCTCCACTCTCTTCTTCGCGTATCCCATCTTCAATACCGTGATGCACGCGGTGGGTGTGCCCCTTCCGGGTCCGCAGGTCCGAATCGACACCAACGCGCGCGCCCTCTTCCCCGACCATCCGTATATCCACGCCCAGGACAAGTTCGCCAAGGTGTTCGGCAGCGCGTCGCTGGTGGCGATCGCGGTGACGGTGAAGGACGGGACGATCTTCACGCCCGAAACGCTCGGAAAGCTGAAGGAGATCACGCGAAGGCTCGACGGAATCGGCTTCAACAGCCATCTCGAAGAGCGCGATGCACTCCGCGATGAATTGGAAGAAGAAAACTACGCCGCGGAGGAAGCCGGCCAGAAGCCCCCCCACTCGCCCAAGGAAATCCGGGACAAGTTGGATCGGGCTTATCCGCCCTATCCCGTCAACCACAACCAGATCAACGCATTCGTCCACCGCAGCACCCGTGTGATCCAGATCGAGGCCGACGGCGCGCTCACCCAGGAAGTCCTGATGAAGAAGGTGCCGGAGACGGCGGAGGAAGCGGCGGAGCTCCGCGAGCTCGTCCGCCAGAACCCGCCCATCATTTTCGGCCGCCTGGTCTCACGCGACGAGAAGGGAGCGCTCATCACGGCCGGCTTCGTCACCGACCGCCTTTCGAATCTCAAGACCTATATGGCCGTCTTCGACCACATCCAGCAGATCAAATACGACTTCGAGGACCCGGCCTGTCGCGAGGCCGGCCAGCGGAGCTTCATCGGTTCGAAGCTGAACGCGGTCACCCGTCTGTTTCGGACCGCCTCCAGTCGCTCCCCAGGCTACGACATCGAAGGCTGCAACTTTCAGGTCTTCGTCTCGGGCCTGCCCATCCAAGTGGGCTGGATCATCACGCACGCCGGCGAGATTCTGCAATACCTCGGGCTGACCATCACCGTGATCTTCGGACTGCTGTGGCTCTATTTCCGCCGCTGGCACGGTGTCTTCATCCCCGCCTTTGCGGCGACGATGACCGTGATCTGGGGCCTCGGATTCACCGGCTGGGCCGGCTATTACTTCGACCCCTTGATCCTCGTGATTCCGATGATCATCACGGCTCGCGCCGTGTCGCACACGGTGCAGATGGCCGAGCGCTTTTTTGAGGACTACGAGGTCCACCTGCCGCGGATTGGCGATCCCCAGGAGGCCAAGATCTACGTGGCCACCATCGCCATGGGCGAGCTGGTGGTGCCCGGCACCTTGGGCATCGTCACCGACGTCGCTGGACTGCTGGTGATCATGGTGACCTCGATTCCCCAGATGCGGGAACTCGCCATCTTCGGCGCCTTCTGGGTGGCCTCGATCATCATGACGGTGGAGATCCTCCACCCGATCCTGATCTGCTACCTGCCGGCCCCGAGCGAGCACGAGCACTTCCTGCCCACCTTCATGGTGCGCTTCACACGTGCAATCGGGAACGCTACGACCCACCCCACTGGCAAGTACATCATCGCTGGCACCACCGTCTTCCTGCTGGTCTCGTCGAGCTACATCGCGCTCTTCCACTCGAAGATCGGCGAAGCCACGCCGGGCACCCCACTCCTATGGCCGGATCATGAATTCAACATCGCCACCGCCGAGATCGCAGAGCGATTCGGCGGGGTCGATTCGATGGTCGTCTACTCCGACGGCGACCGGCCCAACGCAAGCGCCGACTCCGATCCGGTCAAGACGATGGAGCGCTTCGAGCGCTATCTGCGGGTCAATACCAACCTGGGTGCATCGATCTCATTGGTACCCCTGCTCCGCACCTACTGGAAGATCAATCACTACGGCGATCCGAAGTGGTACTTCGTCCCCCAGCACGACGGCACCGTGCGCTCCGCGATCTTCCAGCTCCAGCAGAACGGACCGCCCGGCGCCATGCGCCCGTTCATGACGGACGACGGCAGGAAGGCGAACATCCAGTTCTTCTACCCGGACCACAAGGGCGAGACGATCGTCTTCGCGACCCACTTCGCGGAGAAGTTCATCGAGGACAACCCGCTCGGTGAGGTGACGATCCGCCTGGACATGGACCACGCCGAAAAGGATGCGGGCTTCTTCAATCTCGAGAACATCGCCGACATGACGTATTACATGTTCGGCCCGCTGTTGCCACCTCGAGACCACACGCTGAACATCCGCATTCGCCAAGACGATGGCAGCTACGAACACTTGGCAGCGATTCCGGCCGGCGAGAGCCTGCCAGAATGGATCGAAGAATTTCGGGAAGGCGCCCTC
>JACZXC010000343.1 GCA_022571825.1 Myxococcales bacterium
GGGTCACGCGTCCGTCGGTGGTGATTCGGGCCGTGATGCGGGTCTCGGATCGACTCGAGCAGCGCACTCCCCCCGGCGTGCGGTACGCACAGATTGCCGCATCGCAGCCTCCCGGATAAGCTGAACCGCGTCAAGCCGCTCCCCCCGCGTTTTCCCCCGGAGCGTTTCGATGGGCTTTCCGTCCGCTGGCGTCGGCGGCAGCACTGTAGCCCGCGTCGGCTCCCGGGGCCGAGAGGAGCCGAGCATGCGCCGACGTGCCCTCGCCCTGGTCGCGGCGGTGGCGATGGGTCTGGCCCTGCCGGCCATGGCCGCCGCGCCCCTCGCCACGGCCGCCGTGTCCCTTGGGTTGGAAGCGCGATTGGATGCCGTCCTGGCATCGCGGGCACTGCGGGGTGCGCGGATTGCGGCCCTGGTGGTCAGTCGCGGCGAGGGCCGCATCCTGTATGCGCGCAACCCGGACCGGGCCCTGGTTCCGGCGTCGAATCTGAAGATTCTGACCGCGATTGCGGCGCTCTCGGCATTCGGGCCGACGCACCGCTTCAGGACCGAGCTGTTCGCCGATGAAGCGCTCGACGCGGCGGGCGCAATCGACGTCCTCACGATCCGCGGCAGCGATCCCGCCCTCACCTCGGAGGGGGTGTGGAGAATGACCGCCGACCTGCGTTTGCTGGGCCTCCGCCGGGTCCGATGGGGGTTGCGGCTCGACGACTCGGTCTTCGATAGGGAGCGCTGGCATCCTTCCTGGGGGCGCGTCTCGGCGCGCGCCTACCACGCCCCGGTAGGCGCGCTTTCGGTGAATTACGGCGCCTTCGCCGTCGAGGTGAGCGCCGGTGCCAATCCGGGGGATCCGGTGCGGGTGAATCTGGATCCGCCGATTCCGTTCTTGCGTCTGAGCAATCGGGGCCGCACGGGACCCGCGCGCTCCCGTCGGTCGCTGAGCGTCGATCGAGAGTCCGCGAACGGTGTGGAACAGGTGGTGGTGTCCGGGGTCGTGCCCGCCGGGAGCCCTCCCAAGACCTACTACCGCAGCGTTCGCGATCCGGCCCGATACGCGGGGGCTGTGATCCGCGCGCAGCTCGCGGCGAACGGCATCGACGTCGGTGGCGGCACCGCGATCGGTCCGGTTCACTCGACCGCCACGCCGCTACTGACATTCGAAGGACTGCCCCTCTCCGAAGTCGTTCGAAGAATGGTCAAGTTCAGCAACAATGCGATCGCCGAGAGTCTGGTCAAGGCCCTCGGAGCTCGGAGGACCGGGGGGCCGGGGTCCTGGGAGAGTGGAATTTCCGCCCTGCGAACCGAGTTGGCGTCGCTCGGCCTCGACGTTGGACTCCTGACCCTGGTGGACGGATCCGGCCTCTCCACGGCAAACCGAGTTCCGCCGCGCAGCCTGGTGGCGGCTCTTCGAATCGCCGATGGATCCTTCCATTTCGGCCCCGAGCTGATCGGAGCGCTTCCGATCGCAGCGGCGGATGGGACCCTCGAAGATCGTGCCGCGGGCGCTGCCCACCGAGTCCGCGCAAAGACGGGCTTGTTGACCCGTGTGACGGCCCTCTCCGGTTTCGCCGAGCGGATCGACGGGGGTCAGGTCGTGTTCTCGGTGTTGGCGAATGGGTATCGGGGAAGCGACCAGGAGGCCATGGACGCCCTGGACCGTCTCGTCTCCGAGCTGATCGCCGAGGACCCGATGATCGAACCCGGCGAGGCCCAGCCCGCCAGGCCCATGGCAGCCCGAGTCGGAAGGCCGGGCAGCCGGGCGTTGCCCGGCGATCACCTGCAAGATTACGAGGAGCGCGCGAGGGGACTGGCGCCGTAGGCCTGGTTGACGAGTCGGGGGTACTCCGTCGGGAGCGCCCATCCCCGGCTCAGGCGACGGTCGATTCGCGTCGGTCCCCAGTTGTAGGCAGCCAGCGCGATGGGCAGGTTCTGATAGCGGTCGGACATTTGCTTGAGGTACGCGACCCCGATGCGGACGTTGACGATGGGATCGAACAGTGTCTGCGCCCCGTACCAGGGAAGACCGTACCGGGCGGCCGTCTCCTCTCCGGTCTGGGGCATCACCTGCATCAGTCCCATGGCCCCCACCGGAGAAAGTGCGAAGTTGTTGTAGCGGCTCTCCACCTGCATCACGGCCAGTACCAAGACCGGATCGAGTTCGTGACGGCGTGACTCCGACACGATCACACGGGCCAGGGCCTCCAGCTCGTGGGCCAGGAGTCGGGTGTCGTAGCGTGCGAGGTGCCTGGCGATGTCCACTGCGAACGGATCGGCTGGAGTCTCGGGAAGGGACGCGACCGGCGCGAGAGGGACGAGCGGCGGCGCATCGACCGAGTGGAGATCCATGGCCGACGGGGTGAACACACCGCAGGAAAAGGTGTGAACCGCGATCAGGAGCAGGCCAGCTAGAGAGCCCCGCGTCATTGTCATATAACCCCCAGGGGTGAGAGGCCGAGAGTGGCGATCGCAGACAGATTGTTGAACACCGCGTATCCGGTCCAAGCGACGACCACGGTCAAGATGGCTCCCTTCGCTGGGCTCGGGATCAGACGGGTGGTGAGCAGGAACGCGACAGCGGCGACTGTGACGACGCTGTCGAGAACGAGACCCGGGAGGAGCCCCATACTGCGAAATAGCCAGTCCGCGATGGGATTCGCCTCGGTGACCTGCCAGCCAGAAACGGGTCCGCGAAGGCAGAGGAAGGTAGTCCAGTGATCGGCAGCGGTGAGAAACAGTGTCAGCAGGGCCAGGACTCGCAAACTCGACTCCATTCGCCGACTCCATGCGCGATGGGCGCCGGATCGGCGGCCGTCGGGCGAGGGGTGCCGACCGCTTGTGGCACCTGGCCCCCTGTGGAGCAAGAACTGTGCCCCGAGCCCCTGCCGGGGTAAAACCCCTCCGGCCGCCCCCGGCTACGCGCGGCGTTGCGCACGGGCTTCCGCGCCGAGACCGCAACCGGCGTGGAAACAATGGGAAGTTCCTTGCCCATTTTGTTCACTTGAACGTCGGCTGACCGGGGTCGCGGTGCGGGTTGTCGCGGGCCCAGGGTGGGGCCTGGTCCGCCGGCCATTCAGCGATTGCGCTTCATCTTGCCCTTGCCCAGCAGGAGCCAGTCGATGGAGATGTTCTCCTTCAGCGCGAGGGTAATGAGAAAATCGGTATGGGGGGTGGTTCCGCTCTCGTAGCGGTTCACGTTCTGTTGGAACACACCCAGGTCGCGCGCGAACTGCCGCTGCGATCGGCCGTCGCGTACCCGCGACAGTCGTTCCGGGAGCTTCCGCTTTTGACGTTCGACTGCAGCAGAGGCCATGATCGTTGCTTCTCTCTCTTGTATGGCGCGTCCGACGGCTCCCACGGTCACGGGCCATTGGTACGGGTAGCTCGTAAACTTCAGCGGAGCGCGCGCTGGGTTGCGATGTTTCCCCACCGGGAACGTCACCGTCGTGACACAATCTCGGGAGGCCGGCAGTGTAGAGAGGTGATCTCGTCGGGGCAAGGCCGAACCGGAAAAGATGCTGTGGTTGGCGCTTCGTGGGGATTGGCTCCGCTTCCCGCGAATCCACCATACACGAAAAAGTGTGTGTCGCTCCCGAATTCCCGTCGGATCGCCTAGCGGATATTGCATGGAGCTAGCCGATCGGCGATACGGTGGAGGCCACCGCGGCGCTCGGGAGGTGGATTTGAATTGCGGGTGACAGGGGGGCGATTGCGCAGCAGGCGGCTGCAGTCGCCGCCGCGGGGGGTGCGGCCGACCGCCGATCGTGTACGCGAGGCGATCTTCGCCCGGATCGGAGACTTGACGGGGGCAGCGGTCGCCGATCTCTATGCCGGAACCG
>JACZXC010000344.1 GCA_022571825.1 Myxococcales bacterium
ATGGGAGGGCCGGGTGACACCCGAATTTGATCGCGATGCCTGGGCCGTGATCCTCGGTGGATCCAGCGGATTTGGTCTCGCGACGGCGCACAAGCTGGCCGAACAGGGAATGAGCCTGTGCATCGTGCATCGAGATCGGCGCGGTGCCATGTCGAGAATCGAGCCCGAGTTCGAGAAGCTCCGGGGAACCGGGGCGTCGGTGCTCACCTTCAACGTCGATGCGCTCAATCCGGGCAAGCGCGACCAAGTCCTCGACGCCCTGGCGACCGCACTCGCCGGAGAGGGACGGGTGCGGCTGCTGCTGCACTCGATTGCATTCGGCAACCTCAAGCTGCTCGTGCCCGAGCCCGCGGGCGTCGGCTCCGACCGGGCCGAGGCGACGGCAGAGCTGGCGGACGCGTTGGGGGTCGACGCGGAGCGCTTGCGCGGGGCCGTCGACGATCTCTTCGGCGGGGGAATCGACCAGCTCCACTCGCTGGCCAGTGCTCCCGAATACCCCCCGCGCTACCTGGACGACGATGACTTTGGCCGCACCATCCACAGCATGGGGACGAGTCTGCTGGGCTGGACCCAGTCCCTGTTGGAGCGCGGCCTGTTCGCCTCCGACTCTCGGGTGCTGGGGCTCACCAGCGAGGGCAACTCGGTCGCCTGGAAGGGCTACGCGGCGGTCGCCGCCGCCAAGGTCGCGCTCGAGTCGCTGGCGCGCTCGATGGCGGTGGAATTGGCGCCCTACGGGGTCCGCTCCAACGTGGTCCAGGCGGGAATCACGGAGACTCCCGCCCTGCGGGCAATTCCGGGCAGCGAGCACCTCAAGGCCCAAGCGCGCGGTCGCAATCCCTTCGGTCGGCTGACCACCCCCCGCGACGTCGCCAACGTCATCTACCTGCTGTGCACCGACGACGCCGCCTGGATCAACGGCGAGGTGATTCGGGTCGACGGAGGCGAGCACGTCTCCGGGGCGATTCGATGACCCTCGCGCTCCACGGTGTCGGACACGTCCATCCCGACAATGAGATCACGAATCGCTTCCTCGAGGATCTCGACATCGGAACCACCGACGATTGGATTCTCGAGCGCGTGGGCATCCGGTCGCGACGCACCGTGCTCCCCCTCGACTACATCCGCGAGACGCGCAATCGGGATCCGCGAGCGGCGCTCGAGGCGGCGGTGATCTCCAACGCCGAGCTCGGTCGCAGGGCAGCGGAGAAGGCGATTGCCCGGGCGGGCATCGCCAAGAGCCAGATCGGAATGGTGATCTCCGGGGCCTCGGCCGCCGATACCGCCAGCCCCGCCGAGGCGTGCAATGTGGCCCGCGCTCTCGATCTCGAGGTGCCGGCCTTCGATATCAACTCGGCTTGCACGAGCTTCTTCGTGCAGATGAACCTGCTGACGCGCATGCAGCCCGACCAGCTCCCCGACTACGTGCTGTTGGTGGCTCCGGACTGCCTGACGAAGACGGTGGACTACTCGGACCGGTCGTCGGCGGTTCTGTGGGGTGACGCCGCCGCCGCGGCGGTCGTCTCCACCCGCCATCCCGGGCGCGCCCGGGTACTGGGGTCCACCCTGGAATCGAGCCCCGCTGGAAACGCCAAGGTGGTCGTGCCGCGCATCGGTCACTTCCGGCAGGACGGTCGGACCGTTCAGACCTTCGGGATCAAGCGCCATGTGCGCTGCTTGAAGAGCCTCCGCGATCGACTCGGCCTGAGGGATCGCCGCTTTCACTTCGTCGGACATCAGGCCAATCGGCTCATGCTGGAGTCGGTGTGCAACCAGGTCGGCATCCCCCCGGAGCGCCATCACAGCAACGTCGAATGGTTCGGGAATACCGGCGCGGCGGGCGCGGTCTCGGTGGTTTCGGAGCAGTGGGAGAAATGGACCCCCCTCGACGACGTCGCCGTGGTCGGCGTCGGCTCGGGGCTCACCTGGTCCGGCTATCTGCTGCGCTTCGAGGTCGGGTCATGAACTACGCGGAGTTCCTCGAGCGCAAGAGCTTTGGCAAGGAAGAGCTGCTGGCTTTCGGTCACGGCAGCCTCGTGTCCGATGCACCGGAGCGCTTCGAAGCCCGTTTGCCGCTGCCGCCCATGCTCATGATCGACCGGATCCAGCAGATCCACCGCGAGGGATCCCGCGGCCGAATCGTCGCGGAGCGCGATGTGGCCCTCGACGACTGGTTCTTTCAATGTCACTTCCTCGGCGATCCGGTCCAGCCCGGATGCCTGGGAGTCGACGGGGTCTGGCAGCTGCTGGGCTTCTTCATCGCCTGGAGCGGCGGTCTCGGAGCCGGCCGGGCCCTGGGATGCGGCGAGGTGGAATTCTTCGGACAGGTCCGACCCCACGACCGGTTGATCCGCTACGAGGTCGACGTCCGACGTTACACCGAGATGCCCCGGGCCGGGGCCTGTCTGGTCATCGGTGATGCCACGCTGCTCGTCGACGATGATCCGATCTACACGATTCGGGGGGCGAGGGTCGGCACCTTTCGCGATATCCGTTACCCCGACTACCCGAATCCCTCGGAGCAGTCGCGGGGGGGGAGGATGGAGCGGTGACGCCGTCGCGCTTGTCGGCGGCACAGGTTCTGGCCCGGGTTCCGCAGCGGGAGCCCTTTCGATTCATCGACGAAATCCTGGAGCTCGACCCGGAGCATATCGTCGCCGCCTATCGCTTCCGGCCCGAGGCCGACTTCTATCGCGGGCACTTCCCGGGGCGGCCGATCACGCCCGGGGTGCTTCTCATCGAAGCGATGGCCCAGACGTCGGTGGTGGCCCTCGGAATCTTCCTGCTGTCCATTCAGGAGTCGAGTGCCGATCTGGACAAGCTCGTCACACTGTTCACCGACGCCAACGTGGAGTTCTCGGGCGCGGTCAATCCTGGCGATCGCGTGACGATTCACGGAACCAAGGTCTTTTTCCGTCGGCGCAAGCTTCGCTCTCGGGTGGAGATGCGCCTGGCCGATGGGAGCGTGGTCTGCAGCGGGACGCTCTCCGGGATGGGAGTGCCCCGATGACGCAGCGGGTCGTGGTGACGGGTCTCGGTGTGGTGGCGCCCAACGCCAATGGCGCCGCCGACTTTGCGCTGGCGCTGCGCAAGGGTCGGTCGGGTATTCGGGCGAATCAGGCGATGGCGGATTCGGGCTTCGCCTGCCGTGTCGCCGGTGTTCCCCAGGGTGTCGACGAAATCGCGGCGAACACCTTCGAGGAGGATGACCTGCTCGCCATGAACTCGAGCCATCGCTACGCCGGGATCGCCGCCCTCGACGCGTGGCGGGACGCCGGGCTGGTGCGGCTGGCACGTGACGACGATGCCGTGGACTGGGAGTCCGGCTGCGTGATCGGGACCGGCGTCGGCGGTATGGATACGATCGGATCGAAGGTGGTACCCCTCACGGATGCCGGAAAAGTTCGGCGGCTCGGCAGCACGGCCGTCGAGCAGGTGATGGCCAGCGGCGTCTCGGCGCGGGTGTCGGGCCTGCTCGGCCTCGGCAATCAAGTGACCACGAACTCGAGTGCGTGCACCACCGGTACCGAGGCCATCGCCGAAGGGGTGCTTCGAATTCGCCGGGGGCTGGCCCGCCGCATGCTCTGCGGCGGGGCCGAGGGCGCCAGTCGTTATATCTGGTCGGGCTTCGACGCCATGCGGGTGCTGTGCCGACGCTTCAACGACGCTCCCGAACGAGCCTCGCGTCCGATGAGCGCAACCGCCGCCGGCTTCGTTGCGGCGGCGGGGAGTGGGGTGCTGCTGCTCGAGAGCCTGGAGAGCGCGTCGGCCCGGGGCGCCCGGATCTACGCCGAAGTGGCGGGGCAGGCGATCAACTGCGGGGGGCACCGCG
>JACZXC010000345.1 GCA_022571825.1 Myxococcales bacterium
CGTCGACCCCCTCGACGGCACCACCAAATACGCCCACGCCTATCCACGTTTTTGTGTATCGATCGGCGTCGAGCACGAGGGAGTGCGCACCGTCGGCGTGGTCTACGATCCGCTCCTCGACGAACTCTTCAGCGCGGTGCGCGGAGAGGGGGCCCGCATGAACGGACGACTCCTTTCCAGCTCCGACGTGAGCGAGCTTGGCAACGCGCTGGTGGCGACGGGCTTTGCCTATGACGTGCGCCGGAATCCCAAGGACAACCTCAACCACTTCATCGCCTTCTTGAGGCGATCTGGCGCGGTGCGCCGCGACGGAAGCGCCGCATTGGACCTCTGTTACGTGGCCGCCGGCCGCCTCGACGGCTTCTGGGAGCTTCGGCTCCACGCCTGGGACGTCGCCGCGGGACTGCTGATCGTCGAGGAGGCCGGGGGTCGCACCAGCGATATCAACGGCAACCCCCCGCCCCGTTCCGGCGAGGAGTGCCTCGCCAGCAACGGCCACATCCACGACGCCATGCTCGAGATCCTACGATCCTAACGCGTGTTGGTTCGCGCGGGGACGGATCGGGGGGCATCCAGCACCGGCGAGCCATGAGCCGAAGCCCCCGTCGCCGGATCGGAGCTGGGGTGAGAAGGGTCCGGCCCCGTCAAACTCTGGAATTGCACTCTTCATTCCGAGTGGGTCGAAGAGTTCGCGGCCCATGTAGGTTCGGGTCGCCTCGCGGGTCGATCCGATGGCCCGACCCGCGATCGATGCGATCAAGAGGCTGGTTCCGGTCGAATAGGCCCAATCGGTGCCCGGCTCATGCACGAGCGGCGCATCCGCGTTGAATGCCCCCATGTCGTGGACCCGATCGCCGAACAGGGTTCGCGCGACGGAGGCTGTCGGAACCGGTCCCTTCGTCCTCATTGGCGAGACCCGAGCTCATCTGAAGCATGTGCCTCAGGCTGATCGCACCCCGGGGATCTCGATCCACAGCAGCCGGCAGATCGGCTTCCGGCCAGGTCTCGGTGGGCCACGCCACGTCGGAGGGGTGAATCGGCAGCGGTAGTCGGGGGAACTCCCGGTCGCCACGCGCCCCCGAGGACGGAGCAAACACCACCGCGAGTGCGAGAACCGCGCGTGCCAGCCGCGCCGTCTGGCTCAGGGCGACTCTTCCCGAGGCGAGAGCAGGTCACCGTCCTCGGCATCGAGATCGGGCGCGGGGTTCGGATCGGGATCGTCCGCTTCCGCAACGAAGCGATTGCGATACGCCTCGAAACTCAACGGAATCCGCTCGGCGAATCGGGCTTCGAGCCGGAAGACCGTCTCGTGTCCCTCGGTGCGCGCCAGGATCCAGTCCTCCCGGAGCGCCCCGATCTCCACATGGGCGAGCTTCTCGTCGCCTTCTCCGAAGACGCGGTACACGGCGGCCGGAGGTGCCAGTTCGAGGGCTTGCAGCTCGTCGGGTCCCATGCTGTCGGCCAGGATGCCCTCGGCTCGCAGCCGCGAGAGCTCGTAGACCAGCGAACTCAGCGAGCCCGGCTTGAAGGGATCCGGGGTCGCCGTCCATCCCGTATCGCCGCGGGTGGCGGTGATCGTCACCGGCTCGACGCTCACCGCCTGGTCACCGTCGGGGTGAAAGACGATCTCGAGGCGCTGGGCATCCGAGGAGGCGAACTTCGCGAGCTGCCGGAAGCGATAGCTCGCCAGATTCCGGGGGAAGTCGCCGATGCGCTCGGCAGCGATGCGATACAGCGAGGGCCGGGCCGTCCGCACAAGCCGCGTCTCGCCATCCAGACTCTGGCCGACGGCCAGGTGCAGGCGCTGGGGCGGGTCCGCTTCGCTCTCGGCTTTCAGAATCAGCTCCACCTCGAGGTCCGGGGGCCGGAGTCCCGCCTCGCGGTCCGAGATTGGCTCGTCGACGAATCCCGAGGCGCGAAGAAACGAGAGATCCGAGAGAAGCGAATCCACCGTCGTCCCGTCCGCCGGTGCATCCAGGGGAGCACGAAGCCGCCAACTCCCGTCTTGCCGCTCGAGCACCACCTGATTTTCAGGCCAGGTGACCGTCACACTCTCGACGGACGCCGTGTCGAAGCGCAGGATCCGCTTGTCCCGCAGGTCGTCGATCTCCTTGCGCAGGGCGTTGATCCGGTAGGTCGCCACGACATAGACGGCGTCGGAGCCGACGGCCACGTACGAGTTGCCCCCCACGGGAGACTTGTCTCCCATGCGCAGCACGAACTCCTCGCCGCCCACTCCGAAGCGAACCTCGCGCTCCTCGCCGTCCAGGCCGTACACTTCCAGCGGTTGGGGGTTCTCGAACTTCGCCTCGCTAGAAACCAGGGCCAGGGCCGAGGCGATTCCGTCGAGGGCGAACATATCCCCGGGAAAGACGAGGGGCTCGGTGAGCTCCCAGCCTCGATCCCGGCGCTCGGCTCGCGCCGCGGTGCCATCGCTCGTGGTCATCGCGATCCACTCGACATCGTCGGCCTCGACGTTTGGAAACAGTCGCTTGGCCGCCTCCTCGGCCTGCTGGCGCCCCGGCGCGCCCCGCATCTCGTAGATGTAGACGAAGGCAAATAGGGCTGCGGCGACCAGAAAGACGATCCCCGTGGTGCGCGGATGCACGGCCCGCTACCCCGCCGGAGTGTGCCGGCGCCTCCACCAGGTGATCACGCCGAGGACCGCGATCGATTCGGGAATGACGAAGAGCGAGAGCGTCCGAATCGTCATGAACTGCTCGGTGGAGAGCTGGAACCGAGAGGCCCGAGAACGGACCGGGCGGATCGAGATCGCCTCGATGTCGCCGAGCAGCCAGTTCACGGTATTCACGAATAGATCGCGGTTCCGATAGGCCTCGATCATCTCGTTCGAGGCGAAGTCGGAGTCGCCGTACACGGCGAGTCGCGGCGCAGGACTCGACGCGTCGTCGTCACCGGCCTCCTCGATCTCGAGGCCAAGGGCCTCCGACTCGAGGTCGGCCTCGTCAGCAGCGCCGGCTTCCTCGACGGGGTCGTAGCCGTTGAGGTCCAGCTTCGGCGTTCCCGCTACGGCGATCGGAACCGGCCCCTGGAGATCGTTCCCACCGAACTCGGCCCGCCCCTTCTTGAAAAAGAGATCGAGATCGCGCTCGGCCCAGGAGTCGCTACTGGTGAAGACGATCTCGGTGAAGTCGCCTCCGTCTTCCTCCCCCGACCGGACGCTTCGCACCAGATGAAACAGCGTGGTCTCGCGAAGATCCTTGGTCACTTCGTGATCGGGGGAGTAACGCTCCGCGAAGGGCGTCGTGGCGCGGCCGAAGAGCGCAAGCTTCCGATCGACGATGATGTCGTCTCCGACGTCGACGCCCCACGCGCGAACGCGGTCCACCAGGTCGGTCTTGGCCCGGGGATCCAGCAGCACCAGCAGGGCCCCGCCCCGCTTCAGGTAGCGTTCCAGGGCGTCGTGTTCTTCCCCGAGCAGGGGCCGCGTGGCACCCGCGGAGACCACCACGTCTGCGTCGTCAGGCACGTCTCCCACCGCCGCCAGCAACAGGGTCTCCACCTGATAGTTCTCGTTCCGGAGGGAGTCCGCGGCCCGGGAATAGCTCTCCTTCTCCGAGGCCGCCTCGCCTTCGACAGCGCGCTCGTTGTGGCCCTCGAGGAAGTACACCTTCCGCGCGCTGGTGCGCGAGAGCTTCACCATCGCGTTGGTGATGTTCTCCTCGGACACCTCGTCGACCTGAACCGAGTCGTCCCCCATGGAAACCCACACGAGACCTTGCCCCAGATCCTCGGGAGCCACACCATGGCGTTCTAGCAGACCAGGGCGCTCGGCCGGGTTTACGTATTCTACCTGCAAG
>JACZXC010000027.1 GCA_022571825.1 Myxococcales bacterium
GAACCGTATGATCGGCTTCGATGATACGGAGCTGGGCGAGAACCAGGCCGACCGGGCGATGGCCTCCATGGGAATGTTCGCCAAGGCCGTGAAGGTGGCCAATCTCTACCGTGACAATCCCCAGGAGAACCTGACGAGCTACCTCCTGCGACGCGAGGTCGACGGCGAGAAGCTCTCCGAGACCGAGTACGCCACCTTCTTTCTGCTGCTCTGCGTGGCCGGAAACGAGACCACGCGCACCGTCACCACCAACGGCATGCGGCTCCTGATCGAGCACCCCGACCAGCTCCAGCGCCTGGTCGACGATCCCTCCCTGATCGCGTCCGCCGTCGAGGAGATCCTGCGCTTCGAGCCGGCGGTGCACCACTTTCGCAGAACGGCCACCCACGACACCGAAATCCGCGGCCGCAAGATCAAGGAGAACGATCCCGTCGTCATGTGGTACCCGGCGGCCAACCGCGACGAGGAGATCTTCGAGGATCCGGACCGCTTCGACGTGGCCCGGAGTCCCAACGAGCATCTCTCCTTCGGCATCGGCGAGCACTTCTGCCTGGGCGCCAGCCTCGCGCGCCTCGAGCTCAATGCGATCTTCGAGGAGATCGTCCCGCGCCTGCGCAACCCCGAGTTCGCGGGACCGGTCCGGCGTCTGCGCTCGAACTTCGTGAATGGCGTGAAGGAGATGCGGATCCGGTTCGAGCCGGGGGAGCGCGCCCGCTAGCGCTCCGAAAAGCGGCGGGCAAAAGTCTCCGGTCGCTGATGCTACGCCGGGGCGCCCGCTTCGCGAAGCTGCGTCAGAAAATTCACCAGCTCGGCGGGGGGCGTGACCCCGGGATCCTCGGTCGAGTCCTTCAGGTGCTCGAACTGGAGCAGCCCGAGCTTCGCGTACTCCTCCCGCACCCTCGGGGTGAGCAGCCCGAGCCGCTTCAAGTTGGGCACGATCTTCGAGAACAGCATCTGGCGGAAGCCATGCATGAACGGAGTGTGCTTGGCCCATTCGGTCCAGGTCTTCACGTCGAAGTTCATGCGCTCGTAGACCTGCTCCATGAGCAGCCGATCGCGCATCAGGTGCGTGGCCTCGATCACGAAGTCCTCACGCTCGCGCAGCTCGGCGGCGCTGAGCTCCTTGGTGTAGAGATCCTCCAGAGAGAGCACGCCGAAGGCCACGTGGCGCGACTCGTCATTCATGATGCGGGTCGTGATATCCAGGATCAGCGGCTCGTCGGGCATCTGAATCTTCATGAGTCCGAAGGCGGCCAGAGCCAGGCCCTCCACCATGATCTGCATGCCGAGGTAGGTCATGTCCCAGCGCGAGTCCGAGATGATCTGGTCGAGCAGGGTCTCCAGGTGCGGATTCACCTCGAAGGAGCGACCCAGCTTCTCGGTCAGGTAGCGGTGGTAGACCTCGACGTGGCGGGCCTCGTCGGCCACCTGATTCGCCGCATACCACTTGGCCTCTTCCAAGGGGGCGCCCTGGACGATCTTGGCGGTGGCGAGCAACGCTCCCTGCTCACCGTGGAGGAACTGGGAGAGCATCCAGGCGTTCATGTTCAGGTTGAACTCGATGGACTGCTTCTCGTCCATGGGGTGCGGCGGATTCAGCATCTGATTGAAGATCTGGTAGGAGCCGGCGCGACCGCGCGCCAGCGCCTCCATGTCGACGTCGATGGACCAGTCGAGGTCGGTGGCGTTCCAGGTAGCCGCCTTGCCCTTCTCGTACAGGGCCAACAGGTTCTGCTGATTCAGCTCGTATTGCCAGTCGAAGATCGTGTCGAGCGTACTCGTCACGGCCCGCGAGGGGCCGCTCTCCGGGAGAGGCAGCGGGTTGTGCTGGGTGTACTTCATGAGAGGGTCCTCCGCGGGCAGACGTGCCAGTCTACCGGGAACCTCGAGGGCGCGCCCGTCTCCTCGATGCCTGCACTTCGCGCAACCAAGTTCCCGGTACTACAGCGCGCCCTTTGCACGAAAGGGCAACGAAACGTAGCGTCGAACGTAATTTCCCGACGCGAACTTCCCCAGCGCGAAATCCACCGTGAAGTCGGGACATCGGCCCAGCAGTTCTTCCAGCGCAATCCGCGCCTGCAGTCGAACCGCGGCCGCGCCGATACAGTGATGGGGTCCGTAGCTGAGCGCTACATGTCGTCGGATCTTTCGGGCGATATGACACTCACCGGCATCGGGGCCGAATTCGCGCTCATCGCGGTTCGCCGAGGCGTAGAGCAGCATCACTTTCCGATCTTTCGGAATGGTTGTGCCGTCGATCGTGACGTCCCGGGTGGTCATGCGTGCCAGACCTTGAACAGGCGACGTCAGACGCAGGAATTCCTCGATGGCCTTCGGAATGCGCTCCGGATCCTCCACCAGCAGCGTCTGCTGATCTGGATTCCTGGTCAGCAGTTCCGCAGCGCCGCTCAAGAGTCCGGTCGTGGTGTCGTTGCCCCCGGTCACCATCGTGAAGGCAAAACCCAGAATCCTGGCCAGGGAGACTTCTTCCCCGTCCGGTCGGGCGTGCACCAAAGCCGAGATCATATCGTCTCCGGGTTCTTTTCGAACCCGCTCAATCAACTCGCTGAAGTACACGACGAGCTCAGCGACCGCGTCTCCGCCCGAGGCGATGTCGCCAGCGGCGGCCGCGGCGACGGTCGCATCCGTCCAGCCGTCGAAGAGCGAGCGATCGGACTCGGGCACACCGAGGAAATGACCAACCACCAGGCTCGGGAGGGGCTTGAAGAGTTCGACCACCACGTCCCCCTCCCCCATTTGGCGCAATCGTTCGACCCGCTCTACAACAAAGGCGCGAACCAGAGGTTCGAGCGCCATCACCTGCTTGGGGGTGAATCGCTTGATCACGAGTTTGCGAAGTTCCGTGTGATCGGGCGGGTCCATCATCACGATTGGGGATTCAAGCGCGAGCTTCTCCATGTCGTCGTAGGCCATGGTCAGACCCTGGGCTGATGAAAACGTTCTTGCATCTACCGCTGCATCGAAAACATCCTTGAAGCGCGAAAGGATCCAGAATTCGCCTCGGTCGTTCTCAAACTTGTGTACCGGGTCGTGATCGCGCAGGGCCTGGTACATGGGGAACGGATCCCGCCAGGATTCGGCGCTGCGGGGCTCGTACACCGCGAAGGACGCTTCGAGTTGTGTGGTCGACACGCTTGGCTCCTCGAGGCTGAACGGAACCAAATAGTACAGAGGCTCGAACCGACTCGCAGCCTTCGGCTGCTCCCCCTCAGCCTGGGAAGCAGCGCCGGGAGGGTTTCTCATGGCGCGCGAGCTCGCCCCACCGCAGCGCTATCTTTCCGCACTTGGCGCTTCGAGGCTGGTTGCTCCCGATCATCGCTGCGCTGGGCGCGCTCGGGCCCGCCTGCGGCCCAACAGACGCCACGCGCCCGAACGTGCTCCTCATCGTCGTCGATACCCTGAGGTGGGATCGCGTCGGCAGCTACGGTTCGAAGCGGGACACGACCCCTTCCATCGACCTACTCGCATCCGACGCGATTCGCTTCGAACGCGCCTACGCGACGGCGCCGTGGACCATGCCCTCCGTGGCCTCCATGATCACCGGATATTTCCCCAGCAGCCACGGGGTCGTGCATCTCAAAGACATCCTCTCGGACCAATCGCTGACCCTTGCGGAGTACCTCCAGAGCGCCGGGTACCGGACCTGCGGGATCGTCAGTCACTTGATGCTCGGGTCGGAATTCAACTTCGACCAGGGATTTGACCGATTCGTTCAGCTCGCGCAGTGGCCGGACCCCCACCAGGCGATCACGAGCTACGAGGTCACCCGGAACGCGGAGGTGCTTCTCCGGGGCTCGAAGGCGACCAGCCCTTCCTGCTCTTCGTTCACTACTTCGATCCGCACTACGCCTACCAACCGCACCCGATGGTGGGATACGCCGCGCCATCCGCCGGGCGTCTGAAGGGAGGCGAGAGCATACACGCGCTGCGAAGCATGCTGAAGGAGGGAATCCCGGAAGAGATCACGTTCGTGGAGGATGTCTACGACGAGGAGGTTCGGTACACGGACGCCGAGATCGGCCGACTGCTCGGAACCCTGAAGGAGCTCGATCTCTACCACGCGACGCTCGTCGTCGTCGTCTCGGACCACGGCGAAGAGTTCCTTTCGCACGGCTGGCTGGGGCACGCGAGGACGCTGTATGACGAGCTCGTGCGCGTGCCCCTGATCCTGAGGATTCCCGGACATCGCGGCGGGGCGCGGGTCGTCGAGACCCCCGTTTCCCTCGCCTCTCTGACACCGACCATCCTGGAGCTCGTCGGGCTGGACCCTCCTGGAGCCAGGTTCCAGGCGAGCTCCCTGGTGCCGCTGCTCACCGGAGAAGCGTCGCCCGGCGATGGAATCGCCTACTCGGAGGTCGACCTCAACGTTTTGGCGGCTCACAAGAGGGCGATCGCGACCAAGCAATTTAAACTGATCCGGGACAACGTCTCCGGAGAAATCGAACTCTACGACCTGACCCGGGATCCCCACGAGCAGCAAAACCTGGCCGACCGGCTTCCCGACATCGTGGAGTCGCTTCTCCGGGAGCTCGAGCGGCGGATCGCCCTGGCCCCACAGGGTCTCGTGACTCCCGGAGAGCGCTCGTTCTCCGAGGAGGAGCTCATGGGGCTGCGCAGCCTGGGCTACATCGAGTGATGCCGGCGGCACCTTCGCACCAGCGCTGCCAGGCCGAGAGCCAGCAGCGAGAACGAGCTTGGCTCGAGCACGAACGCTGCGAATGGATCCGACTCCCGAACCTGGCCAACCGGACCAACCGTATCGATCGAGATCAAGAGCGGCGTGCCGCGGATCACGCGTGAGGTCGCGCCGCAGTGCAGCGCGGCGACGCTGAAAGTGAACGGATTCAACTCGATTTTGCAACCGGTCGCGATCCGAGCACCGATGTCCAGGCCCGCATCGTTGAGACTCAATCCGACGCCGAGAGCCGAGAGCCGAGAGAAGCTCGTTGACGATCGCGTTGGTCGCGGAGCCGAAGGAAATATCCTTCGATTCGCTCATGGCGAAGACCGAGCCATCCGCACCGAGAAATCCGGCGATCGCCGCGATCTCGGCAGTGCTGAACGCGTCGTCCGGCGCCGGGGTCAAGAGTGGATCGATGCCCACCAGATCGGTTGCTTTGTCAGGGCGCCACTCACCAGGGTGGAGGTAACCCCCGCGAGCCCCTCGTAGAACGCGTCGATCTCGGGGCCCGGGAGGAGGTTGGACGTATCGAGGACGAGCACGGCGGTTCCGCCAGCCAGAGCGTTGGTGAAGAACTGTTGATTCCCAGCCTCGGCGGAATTGCGGTCCGTATCCGTGAGGAAGAAGATCGGCCTGCGAGGCCGGTAGCCTCGAACCGGAGCCCAATTGCTCCCGTCGCCCTCAGAAGCGGTACTGGAATCCAAGTACCAGACTCACGTAGTCGAGACCGTCGACGCCTCCGGTGGTCACTACATAGCCCACAGTTGCCCCGAGTGACAGGTTCGGCGAGTCGTAGAAGTCGACGCCTCCCCCGAAGCGTGCAGCAAAATCGGCGTCGCTGTGCGACCTGCCCATGAACTCTGACTCCGCCCGCAGAAAGCCTATTCCTACGACTGCGAAGGGCTGAACCGGACCCGTCATCAGATAGACCTTCAGATTCCCGGTGAAGACCACTACATCCGTATCGATATTGCCTCCTGTCCTGAAGGAAGTATTGAAGCGATCCAAGTACTCGAGCTGAAGTTCCCCGGCGAGGTGGGGAGCGAATCGATATCCGGCCCAGCCGTCGAGTCCGATGCCACTATCGAAGCTCGAAAACTCACCCGTGTCCTCGAATTGCTCCCAGCCGAACCCGATGCCCGCACCCAGGTAGAATCCCGAGCGATCGTAGTCGTCCTCCGCCCGGGCCGCCGCGGGAATCCCGATCATCGCGATGAGAGTCAATCCAAGACCAAGACGTTTGGCAGCCATTCTTCTTCCCCCGCGTGCACAGCTCCCTTCCCCGCGTTTGCCTCCGCGCGACGAAAAGGCCAAACCGCGGGCATTATCTCCGCTTCGGGCGAGCAAAAACAACTTCGTCCGATTTCAGCAGCCGAAGCACGGCGCTCTTCGGTGTGAACTGCGCTCACGACGGATCCGGCGTGGTGTGCAGGAGTCAGAAGCAACTCGGCATTGGGGTTGAGGAAACTGGATTCCAACCTCGATCTAGCCAGCGAGCGGCGTGGCTCGCCACTCCCCGTGACACGATCCGGGCCAATGTCCTCATCGGTGACGGCCTCGAGCTCGGCGGTCGGATTGGCCAGGCTACGAGAGACGCACCGGAAGTTCCCTGAGAGCCAAGTAGATCGGGTTGAAGAGGCTGAGCGAGTTGTACTTGGGTCGCTTGAGCAGCTCGATCTTGGTTGTGCGCTTGAGCAGCTCCTCGAAGAGGATCGCAATCTCCCGCCGGGCAAGGTTGGCGCCGAGGCAGAAGTGCGCCCCCCCGCCGCCAAAGGCGATCTGTTGATTCGACTTGCGATGGATGTCGAAGCGAAACGGGTCGTCGAAGACATCCTCGTCGCGATTGGCCGAGGGGTACCAGAGCGTCACGCGCTGGCCCTCGGCGATCTTCACCCCACGAATCTGTGTGTCTCGCGTTGCCCGGCGCGCAAAGTATGCGACCGGCGAAGTCCAGCGGATGATCTCCTCCACCGCGGGGCGCATGGCGCTTGGGTCGCTGCGCATCGTCTCGAGCTGGTCCGGGTGATCGAGCAGAGCCAGCAACCCGCCCGAGATGGCATTCCGGGTGGTTTCGCTTCCCGCAACCGTGAGGAGTAGAAAGAAGAAATTGAGTTCGATCTGGCTCATGGCAGAGCGTTCGCCCTTGTCATCTTCCATTTCGAAGGTCGAGATGATCGTCCAGATGTCGTCCTGAGGGTTCTTCCGCTTCTCCTCACAGAGCTGCTGCGCGTACTGGAACATCTCCACCTGCTTCCCCATTTGCTGCTCTCGGGAGATGGGATGGTCAGGATCGCTTCCCTGTAGAAAATCGTTGGTCAGCGTGAAGAGCCACTGGCGATCCTCCGGAGGGATGCCCACGATGTCTGCGATCATGTGCATCGGGAGCTGGTACGCCACGTCTGCCACAAAATCGCAGGTCCCCTTCTCGAGCGCGTCTTCGACGATAGACACCGCCCAGCGTCGCGCCTGATCCTCGAGCCGCCCTACCATGCGCGGCGTGAAGCCCGCGCTGATGATCTGGCGTTGCCGAATGTGAGCGTGACCGTCCATGCTGACGAGCATGGCGCCTTTCATCTCGGGGTTGAGGCTCAGCGAGGGGCCATCGGCAGAGCTGAAGAGTTCGGTGTCGCGATTCACCGCTTGGATATCGTCGTATTTGGAAAGCACCCAGAATCCCTCGTCGGTCTTGACCGGGAGGCCGTCGGGCATCGGGTGCCACCACACAGGCGCTTCGCGGCGCAGCATCGTGAAGATCTCGTGCGGAAATCCCTTTCGAACCAGCTCGCTCCGCGTCAGATCGATGTCGGCGAGATCGGTCGTAACGGATTCGTCGCCAGATTCGGCTCCAGGATCGGCCATGTTTCTACTCCTTCGGCGCGTTGGCAGCGGGTGGGCTTCGCTAGGAAGAGTACCCCCACCGAGTGCCCCCGCGCTTCCCGCCGACCCGCCCTTATGGGGCGAAGGCGCAGGGCCCGATCGGAGCCATCTGCTTTTGCCAAGTTCCTGGAAATCGCGCTTCCGGCTGGGGTCGCAGCCCACGAGCCTCCTGCTCCCGATGCGCTTGACCAGACGGCGGACGCCGGCGAAACTCACGGGATGACGAGCACAGCGTTCGGGGCCACCAAGACAGCCACGGTCAACGGGACGACCCTTGCCTACCGCGAGCAGGGCGAGGGCGAGCCGGTCGTCTTCGTGCACGGCGGCGTGAGCGACCTGCGCACCTGGGAGCAGCAACTGCCGGCCGTCGGCCGCTCCTACCGGGCCATCACCTATAGCCGCCGCTTCGCACGGCCAAACCAGGACACCGACCCCGGAGCAGACGACCTGATGCTGCTGGGGAGCGAAGACCTCGCCGCCTTCCTGCGGGAGATCGATGCGGCGCCGGTGCACCTGGTCGGAAACTCCGGGGGCGCCTTGATCAGCTTGCTCACCGCCATGCGACATCCAGACCTCGTTCGCACCCTGGTGCTCGAGGAGCCACCCGTCGTATCGCTCTTCGTGAAGAGCGTGCCTCCGCGGCCGATGGATCTGCTGCGCCTTTTCGTGACCCGGCCGCGGACTGCGATCGCGATCCTCAAGTTTGGAGTCGGGACGATCGCACGCGTCCAGAAGGCGTTCCAGCGGGGCGAGGACGACAAAGCGATGCGGATCTTCGGTCATGGTGTGCTCGAGAAAGAGCCTTTCGAGCGGCTCCCCGAGGCGCGGGTGGAGCAGATGCGCGACAACCTCAGCGAGCTGCGCGCGTTTGTGCTGGGTGCGGGATTCCCGCCGATTGGCGACGACGACGTCCGCGGGATCCGTGCGCCGGTCCTGCTCGTGACTGGAGAGCTCAGTCCCGCCTTAGCTCGCCGCCTGACCGACCGCCTCGAGGAGCTGCTGCCGACCGTCGAGCGCGTCGAAATCCCCGACGCCTCACATTTGATGCACGAGGAGAACGCACCTGCGGTCAACGATGCGATTGTCGGATTTCTCGGACGACATCACGCCCGGCCGATGTCACCGCCATCGCCCTAGTTGACAACGGGACGCCGCCTCCACCGACATTCTCCGCGACTACATCCGGGCGAAGCTCGAAGCCGGCCGCAAGCCCGCCACGATCCTCAACGCCCTTTCGATCGTGAGGAGAGTTCCAAGCGGCTGAGACGCCCCTGCAAGTCGCCGAATAGGACTGATTGTCGAAGATCAAAGGTTGCGATGCAAGCCGGCGCGGCTCCCCTGCCGAAGACGTGCGTCCCGGCGCTACTGGGCCGATGTGGCGGTGACTATCGGCTGGAGGTTGGCTTTGCCGGGCGAGTACTTACGTTTATCCCGCCGACCGGCGGGTGTTCTTAGTCGGGTGAGTGCGCTATCGAAATGCCGGTGTCCTACCCGATCCTGCAACCGGCGATCGCCCTGGTGCTGTGGTCGCTGCTCGTCTTGCTGTGGATGTCATCCGTGCGGATCCCGGCGCTGCGCAGGGCGAACCTTGATCTGCGGAACGTTGGCGGGCGCGGCCCCGACCTAGACGGCGTGCTGCCCGACCAGGTCCAGTGGAAGTCACACAACTACAATCACCTGATGGAGCAGCCGACGCTCTTCTATGCCGTCGTGCTGGCGCTCGCCCTGGTTGCACCCGCCGACACGTGGAGTGTGCGCCTCGCGTGGGCTTACGTGGCACTGCGCATCGTGCACAGCGTTTACCAGGCGACGATCAACGTCGTGTTGGTTCGCTCGACGATCTTCACAGCGTACAGTGTCGTCTTGATCGCACTTGCGCTGAGGGCGGCGTCGCTCATTATCTAGCTCCGCCTGACGCGCCGCCTACGATCCTCTGAGCCTCAGATCCTCTTCGTCGCCGTCAGGCTTCGGCCGCAGCAGTTCCGGACGCTGGCGGACGGCGTGTTGGGGCTGGTGGAGGCGGCGGAGTAGACTGCGAGCAGCCTATTTCACCGGTAGGGCCGGGTTCAGCGTATTGTCTCAGTTCGAGTACGTCACGGTCTTCATTTCGATGGTAGTGGCCTTCGCGGTCTCGGAGATTCTCGCCGGCCTCGGCCGTCTCATCCGGGAGCGGGACCATGTGACTATCTACTGGGTTCACGTCGCGTGGATGGTCCTG
Source organism: Myxococcales bacterium (assembly GCA_022571825.1). Classification (GTDB taxonomy): domain Bacteria; phylum Myxococcota_A; class UBA9160; order UBA9160; family SMWR01; genus JACZXC01. The sequence continues at coordinate 9,798 of JACZXC010000027.1, forward strand.
GCGATTTTCGCAGTTTCGCAAGTTTGGTGGACCCATTGGAGATTTCGAGCCGATGAACTCGCGGACTTCTTCGACTTCGTAGCGCTGATTTTTCCGGCTCTGGTCTTCGTCCTGATCGCGTCCGTAATTGTTCCGCCCTTAGAACCTGGCCGCGAGTTTGACCTCCGCAAGTACTATTTCCGCCACCGCGCTTGGTTTTTTGGGCTCCTGGCTGCCTCTCTATTGGCGCTTGGGATGTCTCGCGTATTCCTTGGGCAGGAAGACCTCCTGACTCCTCTCAATGGGATCCGGATCGTGGCGTTACTCATGTTTGTCTATCTAGGGGCAACGGCGAATCCGTTGGTGCATCAGATCGTAGTCATCGTGGCCTACAGCCTATTCACTTTGGGCGCTGTCGTTCTTTTGCGATCGGGCTGAGTGTCGACACGTGGTAGAGTTCGGCATTGAACCTGGGCGCTCCAGCGACCGTCGGCGGCCTGTGCCACGCAGAACTGAGCGCCCGGTCCGATAGGCGGCAGCAGCAAGAGCGACCCATTGGTTCAACTACGGTGTCCTTCCCAAAGCGAGATCGAAGCTCTCCTTGGTTCGCAAAACCAGCCATTCAGCTATCCCGAGGTAGCAGCAACGGCCGACCTGGGCTCCCCACTCCCAGAGTCTCTAGCCGCTACATACGATCTCGATCGGCACCAATTCCCCCTGGGCACCGGTCGCGATCTGTACGAGCGAGCCCGCAGTTCTCTCGTGGCCTGGCGCCATTTCGACATTCCCTGGCTCGAGTTCCATGGCGCGACGACTCCCGTGAGGTCGGGCCAGGTTGTCGCCACCCTCGTCTCGGTGGCCGGGCTTTGGTTCCTGAACCCGTGCCGCGTTGTGTATACGGAGCTACCGCCGGACCCGTGTAACGTGGCCGCCTTTGCGTACGGCACCCTTCGCGGTCATGCCGAATGCGGCGAAGAACGGTTCGTGGTCTCCTTCGACCCGGCCACCGAGGAGGTAAGGTACGAGATAGTCGCCTTCTCCCGGCCAGCCATCGTTCTCTCCAAACTCGGGTATCCACTGGTACGCCGGCTTCAGAGGCGCTTTGCGGTGTCTTCCGCCCAGGCTTTGGCGCGAGCAGCCGCCGAACAAAGCGCTGGCAGCTGACGTGGCACAGCGCGTTCCAATCGACCTCTGGTAGAGTTTGGCATTGAACTTGGGCGCCTCAGCGACCGTCGGCGGCTTGTGCCATGGGGCTGAGCGCCCGATCTGATAGCTCGGAGTGCTCCTATGATCCGAACCCAAGGTCTCACACACATCCATCTTGTTGTCCGAGATCTCGAGCGTTCGCTCCGGTTCTACCAGGGCGTATTTGGGATGGAGGAGCGTTTCCGTGACGGCCCCAAGATGGTCTTCCTCAACACCCCAGGTAGCGAAGATCTCATCACCCTCAATGAGGACCCCGCCGAGGCACGACTCGCGGGTGTGAACGGAGGCGTGGCGCACTTCGGGTTCCGCCTGGCCGAGTCGGCCGATCTCGACGACGCCATCGCGGAGGTTAAAGCCGGCGGCGGCAAACTGATTGGGCGAGGCGAGCATGCCCCAGGGGTGCCGTTCGCGTATGTCGAAGATCCGGACGGCTATGTCATCGAGCTGTGAGCGCCCAGTCCGTTAGCAGGGTGCTGAAGAACGGCTCATAGTGATGGTTCTTCGTGGGTTGTGAGTCGATTCTCCGACGAGACGAGTTCCCCTTTCCCCATCTTGGGGCCATTTGCGTCGGCGATCGAGAGGTCGCCGTGCTCCGGGGTCGTCAAGTCGCCCATTGTAGATTCCGCATCCGGACTAGATTGTAAGCCGCTGCGGTAAAGGTGAAGACCCAGCCGACCTTTCTCCTGCCTCGATGTCGGGTCTTGCGCATCAGCCCCACCGTCTTCATCCAGCCGAAGACCTCCTCGACTCGTTTCCGCGTTCGCTGACTCTGGCGGTAGCCCGGGTGCCGCGTCGTCCGAGCGTCGATCCGGCTCGCCCGGTTCGTCGTGTTCTGCGCCACGTGGGGTGTCACACCGAGCGAACGGCAGCTTTTGACGAAGTCCCGGGTGTCGTAACCTCGATCCGCGCCGAGCGTCACGCGAGGTCCATCCGGCAACTCGCCGAGCATCTCCAGTGCTGCCGCACGCTCGGCGTAACCATCGGCCTGGGTGAGCCTCGCGTCCACAACCAACCCGTTCCGGTTCTCCATCAGCACGTGGCCCTGGTACGACAGCTTCGACTCCCTGCCCTTGCTACGCATCAGACGCGCCTCCGGGTCCGTGGTCGATGGGTGCGTCTCGTTCACCCGGCGCTCACCTCGGAAGTTCACCGTCGGGTTGCGAGGACCGCCGTCGTGTCGGTTACGGTCCCGCCGCTTCTTCCGACTGTTCGGACGGCCCTTCGACTTCGGCTGAAAGCTCTTGTGAGAGGCCCACGCTTCGATCAGCGTCCCGTCCACGGAGAAATGCTCGGAAGAAAGCAGCTGCTTCGACTGCGCCTGCGCCAGCACCGCATCGAAGAAAGCCTGGGCCACGTCCCCTTCCAGCAAACGGTCCCGGTTCTTCGTGAAGGTCGTCGGCACCCAGACCGCATCATCCATGCCCAAGCCCACAAACCAGCGGAAAAGCAGATTGTATTCCAGCTCCTCCATCAGCTGACGCTCACTGCGCACCGAGAAGAGAATCTGGAGCAACAGCGCCCGCAACAGGCGCTCTGGCGGAATCGACGGCCGCCCCGTCTTCGCGTACAGCTCCACGAACAGCGGACCTACGTCCTCCAGAGCTTCGTCCACCATCGCCCGCATCGGCCGCAGTGGATGGTCTCTGGGAATCCGCTCCTCCAAGGACCGGTAGCTGAACATCAAACCCTGTTCTCGGTCGTCTCCGCGCATCCCTCATCCCCCCGCTCCTTTACGTATCATGGAACGAAGGGTTTTTCAGCACCCTGTTAGGCGGCGCCGCTCGGAGTTAGAGCGCGATGGATCAATGTTGCGAAGGCAAGGCGACAGCGCTCGCCGGAGTCCGTCTCCGTCAGGGGTACGTCTTGGTCGACGTGCTTGCGGTCAATGCCACGATGTTCTGTGTCGAGTTCGGGGCCGGCCTCTTGTCCGGTTCTACTGCCCTGCTCGCTGACTCTCGGGTATTCTCTGCCATGCGCGCTCGGTCAGCACCCGGAGCCCGAGCTCGAACCAGGGATCGCGACCACCCCCGGCGGTGAGATAGTCTGGAAGGCGATCTGCGTGGAGGCATCGATGGAGACCGCGACGAGCCTACAGGGTTGGGACATCGTGAGGCTTTCGGGTTCGCTCGGAGCCGAGATCCGGGGGATCTCGCTGGAGAAGGTGGGTCGGGCCGAGGCGGACGAGATCAAGTCCCGCTTGATCGAGCACCTGGTGCTGTTCTTCCCCGATCAGCATCTGACGCCGCAAGCGCACATCTCGTTCGGACGGCATTTCGGCAAGCTCGAGGGTCACCCGAATGTGGTCGGCTCATCGGAGCTCGAGGAGCTCTTCGAGCTGAGGGCCTCCCGGGGCGCCATCGCCGACGAGTGGCACAGCGACCTCACCTGCCAGCCACAGCCGTCGGTGTTGTCGATTCTCAACATGGTGAAGTGCCCTTCGGTCGGCGGCGACACGCTGTGGGCGAACATGTACAAGGCGTACGACGAGCTCTCGCCACCGCTCCAGGAGCTCTGCGAGGGCCTGACGGCGCTCCACGACGCCCAGCCGCACGGGAAGCCGGAGAACATGTCGGTTCATCCGGTGGTGCGCGTGCACCCGGTCACCAAGCGGAAGTCGCTCTTCGTCAACGAGCACTTCACGCGGCGCCTCGTCGAGATGAGCCACGCGGAGAGCGACATACTTCTGCGGTATCTCACGCGTTGGGCGTCGAACCCGCGCTTCACGGTCCGTTACCGCTGGAGTGCCGGGACGATTGCGATGTGGGACAACCGCTGCACTCAACACTACGTACTCGACGACTTCGAAGAGGAGCGAATCATCCAGCGCGTCACCGTGATGGGGGACGAGCCCGAGGCCGCGCGGCCGCCGCGCTGGGAGCCCTACGTGAACAGCGGCGCCCCGGGCGCCGCTGGCCGCCACGACCGGCAGCTCAAGGAGTATCTCGGACGTCAATCCTAGGCGACCCTTCAGTCGCGACGGGCCGACTCGCTCCAAGGCGTGTGCGTCTCGGGGCCCCCGAACCCCCGAAGAGACTCGCGGGCTGTGGGTCCGCCAGGCCACTGGCGACCCTCTGCTAGAAGCGCGCGGGCTCCAGGC